>JBIIUD010000155.1:0-6503 GCA_044340175.1 Verrucomicrobiaceae bacterium | reverse complement strand
GGCGTCTTCAATGGCAGCGAGGGCGTTCTCCAATTCTTGGTCCACTTGGGAGCGCGACCACTTTTCCGGCTGGAGGCTGCGGAGGATTTCGAGGTGGCGTGAAAAGGTGTCGCGGGTAATGGAAATTTCTTCGACGAGCTTTTGGGCGTCGTACAGTTCGCGATCCAAACTGCTGGTGCTGCGGGTCAATTTTTCCAAGATGTCGCGTTTGCCGCTGCCAAAACGCTCCTGCTTTTGACGGAGCTCTTCCAGGTGCTTTTTCTCGCGTTCAATCTCCTCTTGTTCTTGTCGAAGGTGAGTCAGGCGTTCTTGAGCGGCCTTCACTTTGTGTTCGACGTCGTCCATGGAGTCCTCATTGATGTCGTGGAACTCATGAGGCGCTTCAAAGCGCAGAACATTGTCTTCTTCGTCTCGGATGAATGGGGTGGATTTGCGAGGGATAGCCATATTGGAAATTATTTCCTCTATGGTTATATTACAGAAGCCTTAAATATTCCAGTTTTTTCGTCTGATTTTTTGCGATGGTGAAGGGGAGAACTCCGAAAAGCAGGGTCAAACCGAACACGCCGAGCAGAGCGAGCAGGTCGGGAAGCGGGTTTGGGGCGATGTTGATGGGGGGCATGGTGCCTGTGCGGAAACGCCACCAGGTGGGCAAAACCAGGACCACGATGCTGAGCAGGATGTAGAGAAAGGAGGAGATCAGGCAGAGCGTGCCGCCAAAGCCGGAGACGATTCGGGCCGGGTTGGGCTCGCGAAAATTCGGGATCAGCGCGCCGATCGAGAGCGCCAGAGCGGTGAGGCCGTAACTGAGCAGGATGATCGCGGCGGAAAAGAAAAGGGTGCGTTGAGGCGGTAGGCTTAGGCTGGTGCTGGAGATGATGACGAGGGCGGTAGTCAGTAGGGCGATGATGCCAGCGCTGAGTCGGAGTTTTAACTCGAGCAGGCGGTGCAACGGCACGGGGGAGAGGCCGAGGATCCACATGCGGCGGCCTTCCATGCTGAATTGGGGGAAAATGAAGCGGGTGGTGAGCGTGGACAGGGCCAGAGCGCAGACGACGAGGTTGAGGTAGCTGATCAGATGGATCCAGAAGGGATTTTCGAGATCGTAACCAAGTCGGCGCAGGTTGGAGGCGTAAAAGAACAGCAGGCTGAAGACCATGGCGCACTGCCCCCATTGCACGGGTTCGCGCAGAAACGTGCGGATGTCCTTGAGCATGAGGGAGGCGGAGGGACGGTCCAAGCCGAAGAGTCGGTGCCAAAAAGCGGTGCCTTTGGCGGGACGCTCGGGGTGATGGAACCAGAGGGCGTCCGGTCCGCCCTTGCCTTCCTCGGCGGAGTTGGTCATGACACGTTGCCAAGCCGCAGGGAACCAATGGGTGGCAAGCAGGGCAGTGAGCAGGAATGAGGCGAGGGCGTAGGCGAGCAGCAGCAGGTTATAAAAGAGTGCCCGCTCGGTGAGACCCCGCCCGGCGGAGGTCAGTCCCTCGGTGACCCAGACACTCGGCAGCAGAGGGTGCATGCAAAGTTCGGTATGCTTGAGGACCTCGTTGAGATTGGCCACCATATCGCCTGCGGTGGCTTGGTTGGGATCGTTTCCCCAAAAGCGGTAGAGAGCGACGGCCACGAGCGCGGCCAGTGCCGCGGCGACGGGTTTCCACCACCAGGGGCGGGCCCATCTGACCAGGGCGAGGAGAAACCACGTGGAGGCATTGGCCGCCAAGGTCACAAGGCAGATCAGTCCAGCGGCACCCGAAAGGTAAAAGAAAGGCCCGGCATCAAAGAGACGACCGAGGGCGACCAGGATCGGCGCGCTGAGCACGAGCAGACCCCAACTGGCAAGGAGCATGCCCTCGAGAGTCTTCCAGAGTACAAGACTGCGAGGACTCAGCGGCAGAGCGATCTGCCATTCGGTATCCCGCTTTCGGAACAGGCTCATGCCTGTGATCGTGGCGTTCGACAGCACGAGCATGATGAGGAAGAAAAAGAACAGGAGGTACATCAACCGCTCCGTGAGCAGCGGACCGAGCAGGGGCAGTGCCTGGACAAAATCCAAACCCCGGCTGACCAGCACGTAGGCTGCAATGCTGTAAACCCCCAGGAAACTGCTGACCGTGAAAGTAAGCAGACGATTTTCACGGAGGCTGTGCCGGGTGCGATGCAGGAACATGCGCCAGTGTGCTTTGGCGATCAGCAACGTAGCGGCGGCGACAGTCATGCGTGGGTTCACAGCGGAAAGACGGAAATGAACGCGAAGAACATGAAAAGGGAAAGGCAAAACCAGAAATCGTGAGAGAAAGATGAAGTCGCGAAGTGAGGGCGCAAAGCAGTTGATTCGGTAGTGCTAGGGGTTTTCTGTCGGAGATGCTTCGGCGGTGGATACTTGGATGGAACATGGCGGCGCCTTTTTCGGCAGTCGGAGTGGGGCTAGCGTCAGGGAGTAGCCTAGCCGCGCTGGGGGTTCTAGCCTCAGCGCATTGGCCCTGGCTCTATGCGACGTTGCGTCCAGATTGTGAATGGTGGGGGGCTCAGGTGAAGGGCTTGGACAAAGGTGCGGGTAAAGTGTGGCTGACCATTGATGATGGGCCTGATCCTGAAGATACACCGCGCTTGCTGGACCAATTGGATGCCGCGGGGCAGAGGGCTACGTTTTTTGTGATTGGTCAGAAAGTACAGCGCTCACCGGAATGGATTCCTGAAATCCTGCGGCGTGGGCATCGCATCGGCAATCATACCATGACGCACCCGGCGGGTCGTTTCTGGGCGTTACCGAGACATCTGGTCGAGCAGGAAATCAAAGCCTGCCAGGACACCGTGCGGGCGGTGACCGGTGGTTATGAATGTGCTTGGTTTCGGGCTCCCGCCGGACTACGCAGTCACGTGGTGCATCCGGTGCTCAGGTCAATGAACCTTGCCTTGGCGGGCTGGACAGTGCGCGGTTTTGATGGCGTTTCAGCAAAGCCTGAAGGGGTTTTGCGGCGGTTGGAGAGCGGGCTTCAGGAAGGCGCGGGCATCCTCATTCATGAGGGCAGGCTAGCGCAAGATGGATCACGACTAGCACCGAGGGTTTTGGCTGGATTACTCCAAGCGATGTCTCGGTCTGGACTGACGACGGGCTTTCCAGATTGAGTTTTGCGGAATGTGAAGAATCGCTTGTCCTAGCCTCAAAGAAATGTTTTCCTGTCATTTGGCACCCGATTCAGGTTTATTCTGGGGGTGATAAAGGGATTGAATGACTGAACCAAAGACCAACTACGAATCTTCAACAGACATTGACTTGGTGTCATTGGCACAGGACGGGGATACCCGTGCCTTTGATGAGTTGGTGCGGAGATACACGCCGAAACTTTACGGCATGATCTACAACATGACTTCCAATCGGGAGGATACGGCGGATCTCTTGCAAGACGTTTTTGCCAAAGCGTATCGTTCGTTGAAGCGCTTCATGGGTCGTTCATCCTTTTACACATGGATCTATTCCATCTCGGTGAACATGACGCTTAACTTTCTCAAGAAGCGTGGTCGCTATCACAAAGTGAGTCTTGACGATGTTGATGCCGGCATCGCAAACGATCCTGAGTTTATCAAGGTGACCACGGCCAATGGCGGCACCTTACGTGACGTGAATGTGCATGAGTTGCAAAAAAAATTGAACGAGGCGATGATGCGGTTGTCTGAAGATCATCGGACCGTGGTGACACTGTATGATATCCAAGGTCTGCAACATTCCGAAATCAGTAAAATTTTGGGAGTTTCAGAGGGAACTGTAAGATCGCGCTTGTTCTACGCGCATCGTCAATTGCAAAACTTTCTCGGTGACTTCATCAAATAGCTCAACAAACGATATGCCATCAGAAAATTCAGATCTGAGTCCGGTGCAGCAGTTGCTGCGATTGAAGCGGCATGAAACGCCTGATAAGGACTTTGTGGAAGATTTTTTGAAGACCTTCAATGAGAGACAGCGGTCCGAGTTGTTGAAGCAAAGTGCGCGCGGATTGCTTTGGGAGCGCTTGACCACCTACTGGGACAATCGGGTATCGTCAAAATGGGCCTTGGCTGGAGCCGCAGCGGTGCTGATGCTAGGGCTAGCCTGGACGCAGATGCCTGTGAAGTTACCATCGATGACTCTGGTGGCTGATGAAGCCCCTTTGAATCCAGGTGAGACCGTGGGCGGTTCGTTGAACGACTTTCCTGTGGATATGGTGATGATCATGGGGCGTGATGCCGAAGAGTCGGCTGAGGAAGCGCCTCTGCTGTTGAGTCGCCACTTCTCAGGCGGGTATGCGGACGACGCCCGGCAGGTCAAGACGGTCAGCAAGCCTCAGGTCTCGGTCAATGTTGACCTGATGATGAAAGAAGCGCCCTGAGTGGCGTTCGCCGCCTCACAAAGTAGGGGCGGTTCGGTGGTTCCTTTGCCTGAGAAAGATGAGGGGACAAGCAGAAACGAGCCTTGCAAATAACGAGGCGTCGTTCGAAGGTTCGGGCTGTCGTTACAGTGACCACCAACCACGTCTGTTTCTACCACCATGCCCAAGCCAGCCAAAGTCAGTCCCGCCCCCAAGATCAAGCCGTTCAAAAAACTGCTCGTCGCTAACCGTTCAGAGATCGCCATTCGCATCATGCGTGCGGCCTCTGAGTTAGGGATTCGGACCGTGGCGGTGTATGCCCAGGAGGATCGCTTTTGCCCGCATCGGTTCAAAGCTGACGAGGCCTATGAACTGAACAAGGCCAAGGGGCCTGTGGGTGCCTACCTGGACATTGAAGGCATCGTTATGTTGGCCAAGGAGAAAGGGGTGGATGCCATTCACCCTGGGTATGGGTTCTTGTCTGAGAATCCCATGTTCGCGCGTGCCTGTGCGGAAGCGGGCATCACCTTCATTGGTCCCGAGCCCGAAGTGTTAGAGCGGATGGGGGACAAGACCGCCGCGCGCGAAGTGGCAAGGCAATTGAACGTGCCGATTTTGGAGGGTACAGACGAGCCGGTAGCTGACCGCAAGGAGGCGCTGATCGTGGCCCGCAAGGTGGGCTTTCCGCTCATCATCAAAGCGGCCTTCGGTGGGGGTGGTCGCGGGATGCGGGTGGTGCGGGAGGAGAAAGATTTGGAGACGTTGTTGGATGAAGCGCAAACGGAAGCAGAGCGTGCCTTTGGCAACGGAGCCGTCTTCCTGGAGCGGTTTGTGGGCAAGGCCAAGCACATTGAGGTTCAGATTCTTGCGGACAAACACGGTCATGTCCTGCACCTGCATGAAAGGGACTGCTCGGTGCAGCGCCGACACCAAAAAGTCATCGAGCAAGCACCGAGTTATGGTCTTGATCAAACCGTCGTGGATGGACTTTGCGCAGCTGCGCTGAAGCTAGCGGAGGCCGTGGACTACACCCACGCCGGAACCGTCGAGTTTTTGGTCGATCACGAGACTGGGGAATGGTTCTTCATCGAGATGAATCCACGCATCCAAGTGGAGCACACGGTGACAGAGGAGGTGACGGGCATCGACATCGTGCGGTCGCAAATTCTCATTGCCCAAGGGCATCAGCTTCATGAGGAGCCCTTGGGGCTGCCTCAGCAAAAGGACGTTGAAAAATCCGGCTTTGCTATCCAGTGCCGTATCACCACGGAAGACCCAGAGAATGGTTTTACGCCTGACTTTGGGCGCATTCTGACCTATCGCAGCGCAGGCGGGTTTGGGGTGCGGCAGGATGGGGCGCTCGGCGCTACCAATGCGGTGATCACGCCTTACTACGACTCCATGCTGGTGAAGCTGACGGTTTATGGGCGCACCTTTCAGCAGGCCTTGGACCGGATGGCGCGCTGTTTGCATGAGTTTCGGATTCGTGGGGTAAAGACGAACATTCCCTTTTTGCTCAACGTGGCGGCGCACTCGGAATTCCGAAGTGGTCAAGCAACGACGCGATTCATCGACAACAACCCTGATCTTCTCAAGTTTGCTGCGAAGAAAGACCGTGCCACCAAGTTGCTGAACTTCTTGGCGGATGTCCGGGTGAATGGCAACCCCTTTGCCAAAGGGCATCTGCCAGGCAAGACCTTTGCCAAACCGCCGATCCCCAGTTTCGATTACCGCCAACCGCCTGCGGCGGGCAGCAAGCAAAAGCTCACGGAGATGGGGCCTGAGCGTTTTTGTAAAGAGTGGGTGCGGGATCAAAAAGCGCTGTTGATCACGGACACCACCATGCGGGATGCTCATCAGTCCCTGCTGGCCACGCGGATGCGTACGTATGACATGCTGGCTGTGGCCAGTGCCGTGGCGCGCCGCACCCCCAACCTTTTCTCCTTGGAGATGTGGGGAGGGGCCACCTTTGATGTGACCATGCGGTTCCTGCGTGAAGATCCCTGGGATCGGTTGCGGCAATTGCGCGAAAAAGTGCCGAATATTCTGCTGCAAATGCTGTTCCGTGGCTCCAATGCGGTGGGATACAGCAACTATCCGGACAACGTCGTGAAAGGCTTTGTCAAACACTCTGCTGAAAGTGGGATGGACATTTTCCGC
>JBIIUD010000154.1:0-6505 GCA_044340175.1 Verrucomicrobiaceae bacterium | reverse complement strand
GCCAGCGCATCCAGTCGGGGGGCGTGGCATCGTGATTTTCGTGCGGCGTTTTCATGGGCGTAGGTCGTGCAGGATTTCCTGGAGTTTTTTGCGGGCGTAAAAAAGGCGGGACATGACGGTTCCGACAGAGCATTTCATGGCGGTAGCGATCTCCTCATAAGACGAGCCCTCCACCTCCCGAAGCAGGATCACCTGCTGATGGTCGGGGGAAAGCTGCGAGATGGCCTGTCGGATACGTTGGCCCAACTCCGCCTGTTTCAGAGCCGTGTCCGGCGCGGGAGCACTGCGGGGCGCGGTTTCAGCTCCCGCAGCGATGGTGTGATCTGTCCGCGAGTCATCGAATTCGTTGCCTTCGGCGCGGATCTTCTTTTTGCGCAGCCAGTCGTAGGCCAAATTGTGCGTGATGCGGAACAGCCAGGTGTAAAACGCAGAGTCCCCTTTGAATCCGGGCAGCGCCCGCCAAGCCTTGATGAAAGCCTCCTGCGAGAGGTCCCAAGCTTCGGTTTCATTTTGGACAAGGTGGTAAGACATGGCGTAAACCTTGCCCCGGTATTTTGTCACCAGCGCGTCAAACGCTCGTGTGTCGCCCGATTGGCAGCGGTGGACTAGGTCGATGTCCAGAACGGCATCATCTCCAGTTTCAGTCGCAGCGGCGGCAGGCATTAAGGGGCAAGGTAATGGCTGTGACGCTGCGGGCCAGAGATTTATTCAACCGGTTTTCGCGAATACTCTGCGGAGCCTGTTGACTCCCTTCCGGCAGGAAGCATTCTGAGGTAACCCAATCGAATGAAAATCTCTTCCACGCTGCGCATCGTCGTTGCCGGTCTCTGTTTCGCCCCAAGTCTTCAGTCCGCGCCGGACTACCTCCAAGTTTTTGATTTTGATAGCCTGCAAAAACTGGCGCAGGAACTGGCCCGCGCTCCCTATGAGGCTCCGCCTGCCACGCTGGACCCGTTTTATGAGGGGCTTCAATACGATGACCATCGGCAGATTCGGTTCATCCCGGAAAAAGCCCTCTTTTCTGGGCCTGATGACACCTTCCGCGTCGAGTTCTTTCACCCTGGCTGGATGTTCAAAAAGCCGGTGGGCTTCTTCAATCTGGTGCCGGGAAAAACGGCGGCGATTCCCTTCGACACGGCCTTGTTTGATTACGGTGGAGTTAAAGTGCCCGAAGGAGCGGCCCCACCACCAGGCTACGCAGGCTTTCGTATCCTCGCTCCCAACAGCGTCGCTGACCGTCGTTTTGAGTTCTTGGTCTTCATGGGAGCTAGCTATTTTCGCTCGGTCACCACTGAGCTCGGCTACGGCATCTCCGCGCGCGGAGTCGCGGTGAATACCATCGGCGGCGAGCCAGAGGAGTTTCCGGACTTCACTCATTTCTGGATCGAACCACCGAAAAAAGGCGACAAACTTTTCACCTGCCTAGCGCTTCTGAATGGCCCGAGTATCACGGGTGCCTATCGTTTCTCCACCATGCCCGGCAAGACGACCGGCATGTTTGTCACCGGCAGCCTTTACCTGCGCAAACCGGTCAAAATGCTGGGTTTGGCCCCCTTCTCTTCCATGTTCTGGTTCGGTGAAAACACGCACCCGAAGCCCTATGACTTCCGTCCTGAGGTGCATGACTCGGACGGGCTGCAAATCGAGATCGATGGCGGCCCCTCGATCTGGCGGCCCCTGGACAATGGCCGAGACATGCGCCTGAGCTTCTTTGAGGTGCCCAAATTGAAAGGGTTTGGTCTGGCAGAGCGCGATCGGGATTTCAAAAACTTTGAGGACTTGGAAGCCAACTACCATCGCCGACCTGCCGTTTGGGTGGAGCCGATCAAGGGCTTTGGCGAGGGCACCGTCAGCCTCGTCGAACTGGCGACCGGTGAGGAAACCTGGGATAATATTGTCGCGTTTTGGCAGCCAAAGACGATTCCCTCCACCCCCGAGGAACCGTTGCATTTCGAATACCGCATCGACTGGCTGGAAGAACACATCCCCGGTCTCCTGGCCAAGGTGCAATCCACCCGGCGTGGCTTTGTCATGGACTCCACCACGGAGCATCTTTACGTGATCGATTTCTCCCATGGCCTGATCGAACCTGCGCCCCCTGCCGACTGGGTGCCAGAGGTCAAGGTGGAGCTCACGGGTGGGGACAAGGCCGAGGTCCTGGATGCTCGCGTCATGAAGAACCCCGAGACCAAAGGCTGGCGTGCCTTCTTCAAACTGCGCGTTCCAGAGGAAGCCAAACTCATCGAGATGAGCGCCGAATTGAAACAGGCCGAAAAAGTGGTTTCCGAGAAGTGGGTCTATCAGTGGCGGCGTTGACCGCACCCCCGTCTCTTCAAACCCATTCGGATTGACGAATCCGCCGCCGCCGTCCAGCATGGCAGCGTTATGATGAATCGTCGCTCCCTCCTTGCCACCGCCGCCTCTGGAATCGCCGCCGGAATTCTGCCCCCTCGACACGCCCAAGCCGCCACGGCAGGGAAACTGGCGCTGGGCTTGGATCACTTCGCGGTGCGGGCCACGGGGTGGAAGGCCGGTCAGTTCATCGAGTATGGAGCAAGTTTGAAACTCGATACGGTGTTCCTTTCTGAGTTGGGTGTGTTTGAAGGATTCGAAGATGCGTATCTGAAAAACCTCAAGCAGCAGGCGGACCGCGCGGGACTCCGTCTCTATGTCGGCACCGGCAGCATTTGCGCCTCTTCGAACACCTGGAAGGACACCTACGGCACCCCTGAAGAGCACCTGAAGCATACGATTCGGGTCGCCAAAGCGCTTGGCTCACCCGTGGCACGCTGCTATTTGGGAAATCAGAAGGACCGCGCGACCGATGGCGGCATCGAGAAGCACATCGAGGCCGTCATCGCCACCTGCAAAGCCTGCCAAAGTTTTGCCGAAGGAGAAGGCATCAAAATCGCGGTGGAGAACCACGCGGGTGACATGCAGTCACACGAACTGGTGGCACTGATCGAGGCGGCCGGAAAAGGCTATGTCGGCGCGAACATCGACCCCGGCAACGCGGTCTGGTGCCTGGAGGAGCCGATGCGGCATCTGGAAGTCGTGGGTCCTTACACACTTTGCAGCAGCGTTCGGGACAGCATGGTGTGGGAGACCGAAGAGGGTGTGATGGTGCAGTGGACGGCGGTAGGCGAGGGCCTGGTGGATTTCGCGGCTTATGCCAAACGCTTTGCTGAACTGGCACCGGGCGTGCCTTTGCAGGTAGAGACGATCTCCGGCTTCGCCAGGCCCTTCACCTGGCGCACGGAAGACTTCTGGAAAATCTTCCCGAAAATGCCCGCCGCCGATTTCGCAGGGTTCCTCAACTTTGCCAAACGCGGCAAGGAAATCCCCAGCTTCAAAGCCCCTGTAGGCGATGCTAAAAAGCCCGCTGAAATCGCCTATCAGAAGGGTGAGTTCGAGCGCAGCATCGCGTGGCTGCGGGCGAATGCAGCGGCTTGAGCCCTGACCAAGTTGACGTGGGGCGACCGGCTCGGTCGCCCTCAGTGGCGGGCGGGTCCAGCAAACTCACGTCACCTAGCCGCCCGTCCCCGTCACCACCTCAGCCCGCAGCCGATGCAGCAGGCTGAACAACCCAAAATACGCCCGGTTCAAATAAACCGACTCCGCCCGCCCCCGCGCGCCACGCAGGGAGAGCAGGTCGCGATCTTGGCGATTTGCGTCGCCCATTTCATAGAGGGTGCGGAAGAACCCAGGATCTGAAAAATCAAAGCGCCCCGCGCGGAACGGCCGCGTCAGCAGCTCGATGGATTGGCGGGCGAGCTGCATCACTTTCTCCCGCTGTTTAAGCCCATCGCTGGGCAGCAGCACCTCCATGGCGCGCAGCGCCTCCTCCAACTCTGTGGCAGAATCCAGCAGCGCCGGATTCAAAAACGCAAACTGGAGCGCATGAAACTCCGCGCTGATGGCTCGGGTGCAGCCAAAGTCGAGCACACAAAGCCGCCCCTCCGCATCCACCAAAAAGTTCCCGGGATGCGGATCCGCATGGAACAGCTTCAGCCCATGGATCTGATGTTGAAAAAAATCCCACAGCACCTGCCCGAGGCGATTGCGCTCGCTTTGACTGGCCGTGCCATCGGCGTAGCGATCAAGCGTCAGTCCATCGATCCAATCCATGGTCAAAACTCGACTTGAACAGCGGTCTGGATAGAACCGCGGAAACCGCAGCCCCGGCACGTCCGCACAAGCCGCTGCGATCTCTTGAGACCGTTGCAGCTCGGTCACGTAATCGGTTTCCTCCAGCAACCTCGTCTCCACCTCGGCGAAGTAATGCGCGATGTCCTCTTCCCGCAGGCCCAGCATTTGCAGCGCAATCGGTTTGATCACCCGAAGATCGCTGCGCATCGACTCCGCCACGCCCGGATACTGCACCTTCACCGCCAGCTTCATCCCTGCCCGCCACGCCACATGCACCTGACCGATCGACGCCCCATGAGCTGCCTCCGGTGTGAACTGATCGTAAAGCGACTCGACCGGCCGTTGGAACTCGCGCTCCAAGGTCCTCCGCACCAAGGGCCAAGACAACGGCGGTGCCGAATACTGCGCCTGGGCAAACTGCGCTGCATAGGCGGGCGGCAACAGATTTTCATCGATGCTCATCATCTGCGCTAGCTTCAACGGCCCGCCCTTGAGCTTACTGAAACTGGCATACACCGCGCGTGCATTGACCTCATCCAAATCGGCCCGCAACGCCGGTGCCGCCGACTCCGGACTCACCGCGCGTTGGCCATAATACTTCAAGTAATTTATTCCCACCCGCGCACCGGTGCCCGCCAGCTCCGCCATCCGGCTCAGCGGTGTGCTGCGAATGCTATCCTGAGGCGCGGGTTCAGCAGGCATCGATCAAGCGCGGTGCGCCGCCCCAGGCAAAAGAAACCGTAGCAGATCAAAACCCGAGTCCAGCACTTGGCGCCCCATCAGATCAAACAGCACCGCCACCGATTTCTCGATGAACGCATCTGTGCGCTCAAACTTGGTGCTCTCGTCCTTCAGATGGAAGGCAACGACACTGCGCAGGAGCAAGCGCAGCGCGCGCGGATACACCGCACTGATTGGCCCACGAGAAACGATCTCTCCCTGCTGCCGCCCGTGCAGTAAGACGCTTTTGGCAAACACCTCGAACCGCGCTTCCAGCGCCGCCCACTGCGGCACCGCCTTCACAGGACTGATGGGTCCTAGGCGCAGCAGCAGCAAGCTGCGATGCTCCAAAGCTGCGGTGGTGAAGGCAAAAAGAAAAGCCAGCATCCGCTGCCGCGCCGTGAACCCTTCCCACTCCGCACCATTCTCCACCGCCACGATCACCTGCTCCAGCATCCCCTGCCACCAATGGTTTTCCACGGCTTCCAGCGACGGATACTCAGAGAAAAAATCCCGCTCCGAGATCGCCAAACTTTGGCAGAGTTTGAAGATCGAGACCGGCGGACGGCCCTCCGCCTTGAGCTCATGCATATATGCCGCCTCAATCCGCTGGCGGAGAGAAGGAGTCGCTGGGGGAGTGTAGTCGTCCATGGCAAAGAAGTTACGCTCGAACGAGGACTTGAGTCAGCGGAAATTGAGCTGGCCCTAAAGAGTGAGAGCTACGGTTGCTGCGACGCTGCTTCAGTGAGAATTAGAATTAGAATTTGAAAGCGGGCATTGCGCTGAGATGGGCTCTTTGAGAGAATGCGTTTTTAAGATTGCTGGCATCTCATTTCTCTATGGACGTTTCTTTAACAACTCCGGCGCTGTTATTTCCCGCGCTTTCACTTTTGTTGCTGGCTTATACCAATCGATTCTTGGCGCTGGCCTCGGTGACTCGGAATCTGCATGACAGCTACCGTTCCTCCCACAATGCGGGGTATTTGGCGCAGATTCGGAATTTACGGAGACGCATTCGATTGATCCGGGACATGCAATTCTTTGGAGTGCTCAGTATCCTGCTTTGCACAATCTGCATGCTGCTGGTTTACGTGGAGTGGCAGTTTTGGGCCAAGGGAGTGTTTGCGGCCAGTCTGGTGAGCATGACGGTTTCGCTAACGTTGTCACTTTGGGAGATTCTCCTTTCGGGGAAGGCGCTGGATTTGCATTTGCAGGATTTGGAGGCGGGCAAGTGAGCGAGGCGGCGACTGAATGCGGTGCTCGAGGAGGTGTCCTTCAAGATGGATGAAAAGGAGCGAAACCCCGGCGGGACAGAGACCACTTTCGCGCACAATCGAACCTTTCCACTGATCCGGGAATAGAATGGCAGCCCCACTGTCGTTTTCGTTGGTCGGTTCACGAATGATTCCCCTGATTGTCGCCCTTTTTGTTCTCCTGCTTGTCTCGCTGGCCGAGTGGATTCATGGACGGCGCATCGCAGTGGTCGCGCGGCAGACGTTTGGACCACGAGCAAGCGGCTTGCCTTGGACACGCGCCGTGCCATGCCTGCGTGCAGCGAGTCTCGCGGCGTTTGCCTGGGGGGTGACGACGTTGCTGATGCTCAAGCTTGAAGCCCCCGATGATGCCTTGGCCAAAG
>JBIIUD010000153.1:0-6524 GCA_044340175.1 Verrucomicrobiaceae bacterium | reverse complement strand
AGCTTCAGGGCGGCCTCCGTCAGGTTTCCTATCCCCCTCAGGGCGGGGTCCTCGGGGGCCTTCGCGTTCTTCTGGCCGATGCTCAGGACGCCTCTGCGCAAAAGGCGGTTTCATCTCTGGGCCGCGCCCTCTGACATGATGGTGCGCAGGTCCAGGATGACCGTGCTGCCTTGCCTTCGCCTCCAACAAGCCGGCGACTTCATGCAAACCCGCTGCATGGAGGTGTTTGATGGCTTCCATCACATGATGCGCTTTCGGATCACCTGGATGCCCCCGATGTTCCGGGTGACCCTTGGGACCGTCAGGCCCCATGTGTGGCCCTTGAGGGTGCTCACCTCTTTCTGGGCGCCCCTCAGGACCTGGACGGGGTTCACCTTGTGGACGCCCCTCCTCCCGACGCGGCTCAGGACGTTTTTCAGGACCACGCTGTGGTTCAACGTCAGAGGGGCGACCAGGTGTTGGGCGTTGAGCTTGCCCCTCCCGTGTCGGTTCAGCTCTCCGCACCTCAGGCTCAGGTGCGCGTTCACGCGATTTTGACCGCTCCATGTCCTCCCTTCGTTCGGGCGGACGTTCACCTTCTGGGGGTCGATCCGGCCCGCCACGCTCTGGACCTCCAGGTTCTTGGGCTGACAATCCGCTGGTGAGAGCGATGGCAAAAAGGCACGATAGCAATAGGGTTGGTTTCATAGCAACAAAACAAACCCTCAACCTCCCTTTGGGTTGCAAAAAAAGAAGACGCCGCCATGACTTTCGTCGCAGCGGCGTCGATGGACTCTCCTTGTTAGCCTAACTTAGCCTCAAGGCCTCAGCGCCCGAAGCGGAAGAAAAAACCACCGCTTGAGCGTCCAAAACCATTGTTGGGAGGGCAGAAATTGGGTTGATGATGGTCATGCCCTGAGTAGGTGGGCCGACGCGGACTGCAGGTGTTGCAGCCACAGTTGCTCCGGTCTGTCACCCACTGACCCACGGGGTTACCACAGCGGTCATAGCCAATGATGCGATAGGTCGCAAAAATGGGGCGCCCGCAGGTGGTGTAGCTGATGACACGACGAGCTCCGTGATTGCAGCCCCAGTCCGCCTTCGCTTCCGAAGGCAGCGTGAGACCGATGGTGGTGAGAGCGGCAAGGATGGCGAGTGTTCTTTTCATGATGGTGTGTGAATTTTGGATTCGCTGCATTCGACGCAGCCGATTTTCCGCTATTCAAACCTTCACAAAAAAAATTCTCCTGCCCGCCTATCCCTTTGAATCAATTCGATACAGTGCCTCTTCGCTCCTCAACAGCAGCACCCCCTCAACCACCACCGGGGAAGCCATCAGCTTCCCATCCACCTCATTTTCCGCCGACACCTGAAAAGCCGCGCTCGGCTCCAGCAGCGTCACTTTCCCTGACTCACTGGCGAAGTACATCTTGCCTCCAGCCAGGATGGGAGAGGCCGTGAAGTTTCCTCCCAATCGCTCCTGCCAGCGCAGCGTGCCCTCCAGCGCATCAAAACAGCTCACGATGCCCGCATCATCAGTCACAAACAAATCACCACCTACCAGCAAGGGCGAGGGCTTGGCCGGAATGCGCTTGATCTCCTTCCACACCACATGCGTCTCCGTCACATCGCCCTCCCCATCCACCTTCACCGCCCACAGCTGGGGCTTACCATAACCGGTGCAGACATAAACCATGCCGTTGCCATAGACCGGACGCGGCACCACCGAGAAACCCGTGCCATGTCGCACCCGCCAGATCTCTTTTCCGGTTTTGGGCTCCAGGGCAACGAGCCATTGCGAACTCATGCAAATCAATTGCTCCCGCCCGCGACTATCCGTAATCGCAATCGGCGTGGAATACGACTTTTTGCGATCACCCGTCTCCGCGTCCATCTCCGGCCGAGGCGTGCGCCACACCTCTTTCCCAGTGTCCTTGTTCAAAGCCACCACAAACTGCGCATCCGTGCCATCACAAATCAAGATCACCTTGTCATCATGAATCATCGGTGAGCTTCCAGGACCGACGCCATGCTCAAGCTTGATCGCTTGCTTCCAAACCAATGCCCCATCCGCGCGATTCAAACAAAAGGTGCCAAAGGTTCCAAAGTGACAAATGAGGCGCGGACCATCGATCAGCGCTGTCGGTGACGCATAGCTATTGAAATGATGGATCGGACTCGGTGCCGCGATGCTCGCCAGGTCCAACTCATGAACGAGCTTGCCTGAAATCAAATCGACGCACAACGCCTTCAGAGTGACGGCCTTCTTGGTTTGCAACTCCTTGAACTTCCGCTCCTCGACGCCGGCCGCCTTCAGCATTTGCAGTTTCTCCTCCTCTGACGCCTCGACTTCCACCGCCGATGTCATCCACACCTGCCCGTCCGCAACCACTGGCGACGACCATCCCTTCCCTGGCAGCGGTGTTTTCCAGGTCACATTTTCCGTCTCGCTCCACTTCGTCGGCGCAGGTCCTTCCGCAACGATGCCATTGCCACTCGGCCCACGAAATTCAGGCCAGTAGGCCTCCGCATTCGCATTCCAAACCGAAATTCCACTCAAAAAGACAATCGCTCGTAGCATGCAGCTTGAACGCCCCCAAAAAGCGTTCTCATTCACTGACCCCCCCGTTTGCGTGTTCCTTGAAGAAAGGCCACCCTGAAAACGTTTTTTATTTCTCATCATGAACCCTGACCACGCCCTGCGGCATGTCACCCGCCGTCACTTTTTCAGTCGCTGCTCCATCGGTGTCGGCTCCATCGCGCTTTCCACCTTGATGGGAGCCCCGGCACCGAAAATGCGCAACCCGCTGGAGCCAAAGAGCGGTCATCTTCCCGCCAAAGCCAAAAATGTGATCTTTCTGTTCATGGCAGGTGGCCCCTCCCAGCTCGATCTCTTCGAACACAAACCCCAGCTCACCAAACTGAATGGCAAACCCATCCCGGAAAGCTACACTGCAGGCAAGCGCTTCGCTTTCATGGATAGCAGTCACCGCAGTGACCTCCTAGGCACCCGCCGCAGCTTCAAGCAGCACGGTCAATCCGGAGCCTGGGTCAGCGATCTGCTGCCCCACACCGCAGGCATTGTCGATGACATCAGCATCGTCACCACCTGCAAGACCGATCTCTTCAATCACGCACCCGCCAAACTGTTCATGAATACGGGCAGCGGCCTCTTTGGCAGACCCAGCATGGGCTCATGGGTCACCTATGGTCTCGGCAGCGAGTGCGCCAACCTCCCCGGCTTTGTGGTCCTCCAAAGCGGCCCCCGTGGCCCGCGCGGCGGTGCCAGCCTCTGGAGCAGCGGTGTCCTTCCCTCCACCTACCAAGGTGTGCCTCTGCGCAGTCAGGGCGACCCCATCGTCAACCTCTCCACTCCGAGCGAGATCAACCCCGTCCAGCAGCGCCAAGTCGTCGATGCCGTGCGCGACCTGAATTTGAAGCGCCTCGTCGAAACCGGTGACGACGAAATCGCTACCCGCATCAACGCCTATGAGATGGCCTTCCAAATGCAGTCCAGCGCCCCGGAGCTAATGGACACCAGTGATGAAAGCCAGGCCACCCTCGATCTCTACGGCATCAAAGACGCCAAAGAAACCAGCTTTGCCCGCAACTGCCTGCTCGCCCGCCGCCTCGTCGAACGCGGGGTGCGCTTCGTTCAACTTTACGACACCAACTGGGATCACCACGGTGGCCCCACCGAGAACCTGGAAAAACATTTGCCCCTCAAATGCCAAGACATCGACCAAGCCTGCGCCGCCCTTGTGAAAGACCTCAAACAACGCGGCCTGCTCGATGACACCATCGTCGTCTGGGGCGGTGAATTCGGGCGCACTCCCATGGGTGAAGTGCGCGAGTCCACGGGCCGCAACCACCACATCGACGCCTTCACCATGTGGTTTGCCGGCGGCGGATTCAAACCCGGCACCGTTTATGGTCAAACCGACGAATTCGGCTTCGGCGCCGTCGAAAACCCCGTCCATGTCCATGACATCCATGCCACCCTGCTACACCAACTCGGACTGGATCACGAACGCTTGACCGTGCGCTCCCAGGGCCTCGACTTCCGGCTCACAGGTGTCGATCCCGCCCGTGTTGTGAAGTCCATTCTCGCTTAGACCGGTGCTCGAAAAACCAGTCGGATTTCGGGAGGAATCGCTTAGATCGATCTAGAGCAAGGCCTTCGCTTCCCTCAGCGCGAGCAGCTCATCAAAGACCTCCCCCAATTCCTCCCCCTGGATCTGCTTCTCCTTGAGCAGTTCACGGAAAACCTCACGCGGCTGCAGGTCATTCAGAGCCGGCGCACTCGATGGCCACGCCATCGATTCGGAGACCGGCAGCTCCGCGAGCACCTTCAGCACCTCAAATCGCCCCCCCGTCGCTTCCCGCACCAGCCGATCCAAATCCGGCTCTGGCCCCTCCAGTTTCACACTCACCTCCGCCCACGCGCCCGCCGGCACCGACTCCAAATCCTCCGCCAAGCTAGCTCGCCCCGCCTTCACTCTCACCAGCGACCGGCTCACCGGCACCGCCAACGTCTCAATCTTCATCCCCTCCGTCTCCACCACCACCACCGACTTCGCATCCCCCGCCTCCGAAAAACTCAGCGCTATCGGCGACCCGCTATACCGCACCCCCTCCAGCCCCGCCACCTTCTGCGGTCGATGCAGATGCCCCAGCGCCGTGTAATCAAAACCCTCGAAAACGTCGGCCCCGACATGCCCCAGATTTCCGATGTGAATGTCCCGCTCACTGTCACTCGTCACCGCCCCCAGCACCGTCAAGTGCCCCATCGCAATCACCGGCCGCCCTTTCGCCACCGCCCGACACACCGCAAGCTGCTCGGCGTAATGGCCCCGAATCGCCGCCTTCACCTGATCCTGCACCGTCGCCATCGTCTCCCCCGTGCCCGCCTGCCGCAAATCCCGCTCCCGCAAAAACGGCACCGCCGCCACCACCACCTCACCCAGATCCACCCCATTTTGCCCCGCATGACCAAACACATGCACCTCAAACCGTTTTAAGAGCTCCCTCGGTGCGTTCAGGTGCGACGCCGAATCATGATTCCCTCCTGTGATCACCGCCTTCACCGTTTTCAGATCCGCCAATCGCTTCAAAAAATCAAAATACAGCGCCACCGCCTCCTGCGGCGGATTCGCCGCATCAAACACATCCCCACTCACCAATAACGCGTCCACCTGCTCCGCCTTCAGCACCTCGATCAGCCAATCCAAAAACGCCGCCTGCTCCGCTAGACGCTCCCTTTCCACCAAGCGCGCGCCCAAGTGCCAGTCAGCGGTGTGAAGGAATTTCATGTTTGCTCGTTTTCCGTTTTCCGTGTTCCGTTTGGGAACCCAGTAGCGGGCCCGAGCGTTCTCTCTACCGAACACGGAACACGAGCAAACGAAAACACTTTCATGATCAACTCCCCGTGCCCCTTTCTCCCCCCCATCGACCGCCCGCACACCGCCGCCGATGTCAACCGCTTCCCCAAATCCGATCGCGGGCCCGATTTCTACCTCGCCTGCCTCTCCTACGCTCAGAGCCTCTGGCAGAACGGCCTGCCCGCCCAGGCCATCCTCCAGTGCAACCGCGCCCTTTCCGTCCCGCTCACGGGCGATGAGCCCCTCCTGCGCGCCTGGCCTCTGCCCTACCTACCCCTCGCCTGGATCATCCACCAGCGCCCGGACGGTCAATTCATCGGCAATCCCCGCCGTCACTGGCAGCACCTCGCCACCCGCATGGTCGAACCCCACAAAGATCTCCGCACCTGGCGCGCCTGGGCGTGCTGGCACCTCGCCAAAACCCTCCTCCCGGAGACCGAATTCCCCGGCGACTCCCAACAAATCCGCCAGGAAAACATCCTCGAACCCACCTTCGACCAAGTTTTTGATCACCTCGGCCGCCTCTCCCCCGCCGATGACCTCGCCACCTGGCAGCACGCGCTGAAATGGTCGCGCGACCACCTCCCCCCACCGCCTGTCCCAGACACCCCCGCCCACATCACTCTCCGCACCATCGGCCCGGACGAAATCCCCACCGTCATCGACCTCGCCCATCGCATCTGGAAAACCTACTATCCCGGCATCATCAGCCACGCCCAGATCGATTACATGCTCGCCGTCTGGTACGAACTCGGCGCCATCCAGCGGGAGATGACCGGCCGCGGCGTCACCTACGCCCTCATTGAATCCGCTGGGACCCCCATCGGCTACATCGGCTTTGAACCCCAACCCCAAAGCCACGTCCTCTTCCTCAGCAAACTCTACCTCCTCCCCGAATACCACGGCAGAGGCATCGGCCACTTCGCGATCGACTGGGTCAAAACCCAAGCCCGTGCCCGCAGTTGCACCGTCCTCCGACTCCGCGTCAACAAACACAACGCCCCCGCCATCCGCGCCTACCGCCGCGCCGGCTTCCTCTTCATCGAAGACCTCTGCACCGACATCGGCAACAACTTCGTCATGGACGACCACCTCCTAGAACTCCCCCTCCCAAAGTAACCGGGCCATTCCTGGCCCGAGCAAAATGACTGGGGCCAAAAATGC
>JBIIUD010000152.1:0-6532 GCA_044340175.1 Verrucomicrobiaceae bacterium | reverse complement strand
CCACCCGCGAAATCGATGGCTTTGATGCCAGCATCCGCATTCAACGGACCGCACATGAAACCCGTGCCCGCCCAAACCATGTGCGCGAAGGGGAAGTAAACCACGAACATCCAGAGCGCCGTGAAGAGCAGCACAGAGATGAACTTCATGCGTTCAGCGATCGCTCCCACGATAAGCGCGGGCGTGATGATCGCAAAGGTGAGCTGGAACATGCTCCACATCGCATCCGAAATCCACCAATAGCCCGCCCCGGAAACCATGGGCGAGACCCCATCCAAGAACTTCATCGACAGATCGCCGATGAAGGCATTCCCTGCCCCGAACGACAAACTGTAGCCACAGGCCCACCAAAGGATGGTAACCAAACCCGCGATTCCCATGCATTGCGCAATGACCGAAAGAATATTTTTTTTCCGAACCAAACCACCATAAAACAAAGCCAATCCTGGCAAGGTCATGAACAACACCAACGCAGTGCTGACCATTTGCCAAGCGTTGTGGCCCGGGCCTGGGCCCGCAATTTTCGACTGCCAGGTCACATCACCATCCACCCCGGGCTTACCGTTCGTGACGTACTTCTCCAAATCAAGAATGCGCTGCTCCAGGCTAGGGCCAGATGCGGCCGCCGCAGGGGCTGCTTCTTGGGCATGAAGCGGAAGAACAAACAAAGCAATAACTGCGGCAAGACCGCTAGCGACTGCCCGCCAATAGGTGGTAGGGATGTCTAACATGGTTATGATGCCAGAGGGTTGGTCCGGCAAAATGAGTAAAGAAGCAGGAAACGTGCCAACTTTTATTCAGGCATCCTCAACCCCTGAGTTGTCCCGCCCCATCCAACAAGTATTTGTAACTCGTCAACTCCGCCAGACCCATCGGACCGCGTGCATGCAGCTTGTCCGTACTGATGCCTATTTCCGCGCCAAAACCAAACTCGCCACCGTCGTTGAAGCGCGTCGAGGCATTATGAGTCACTACCGCTGAGTCTACCTCCTGCTGAAATCGCGCCACAGCAGCAGCATCTCCGGTCACGATTCCGTCCGTGTGATGGGAACCAAATTCATTGATGTGTTGGATGGCTTCCTGCAATCCCGCGACCGTTTTGACCGCAAGAATCAGATCCAAATACTCCGTCCGCCAATCCTCCTCAGTCGCGGGCTCTGCAGCCACTCCAAGTAGCGCCAAAGCTTCAGCGTCAGCCTTGACCCGCACCTGCGCCTGCCGCAACCGCTCTCCCATGACGGGATAAAAACTCGCCGCCACGGCACGATCCACCAACAGCGTCTCCAGTGCATTGCAAACCCCTGGCTTTTGACATTTCGAGTTGATCACCAGATCAGCCGCCATCGCCAAGTCCGCGTCCGAATGTACATACAAATGACAGATGCCGTCATAGTGCTTGATCACCGGCATCCGGGCCGTGGCGACGACTTTTTCGATCAACCCCTTCCCGCCTCGAGGAATAATCAGATCCAGGTATTGATCCATTTGAGCCAGATGCTCCACGCTCGCACGATCCGTGAACGGGACCAACTGAATGCTGTCCTCCGGCAAACCTGCGCGAGCTCCCCCCGCTTGCAAAGACGCTGCTAGAGCAAGGTTTGAGTCGATCGCCTCACTCCCGCCTCGCAGAATCGTGGCATTGCCGGTCTTGAAGCAGAGGGAGGCTGCGTCTGCAGTAACATTGGGTCGTGATTCAAAGATGATGCCAATCACCCCGATCGGTACTCGCACCTTGCGAATTCGAAGACCATTGGGCCGCTTCCAATCGGCAAGAACCTCGCCCACGGGATCAGGCAACTCCGCCACTTCCCTCAAAGCCTGAGCGATGTCCGCCAAACGCTTTGGATTCAGCGTGAGTCGATCCATCATGGCTGCACTTAACCCATTCACCTGCGCCCGCTCAAGATCCCGCGCGTTTGCAGCCAAAATCGTAGCTTCATCGGCCAGCAATTGTTCAGCCATCGCCACTAAAATGCGATTTTTTTGGTCGCTCGATAGTTTGACGAGTTGGTGAGCAGCGGCCCGAGCACGCCGACCCATATCTAAAATGGCGGATTGAAGTTCCATCAGGTTGAAAGGTGAATAGGGGCTTTAACCGAGCTGTCGGGATGTGGAAACCACTTTTTATTTGGCCACGACTTCAGAAGCGATGCCTGCTCAATTTGCAGTTACCGGGAAACGAGTGCCTACCCCACGCCCCTCCACTAATTCTGGAATCTGCTCAGCATGCCGCCCTGAAGCGATCAAACACTCCACCCCTCCAAGCACAGCCTCCTGCACCGCACGCAATTTTGAGATCATCCCCCCTGTCCCCAACTTTGTTTTATCTTCCTGGGCGTGATGAATGATTTCATCCACGTTCATCACCAACGGGATCGGACCCTCCTCAGGCTTCAGCATGTCCCTCAGCAGCCCGGGCGCACTGGTCAGCAAGATCAAAAGATCAGCCCCCCACAAGCGCGCCACGCTTGATGACAGCTTGTCATTGTCGCCAAAACGCAGTTCTTCAATGGCGACACTGTCGTTCTCATTGATAACCGGCACCACGTTTTCAAAAGCCAGCAGCCGCTCCAGCGTCGCCTTGAAACGGGAGGATCGACCTTCCGCCTCCAAATCCTCATGGGTGACCAAAAGCTGAGCCACATGCAGCCCATGATCCCGCAGCAGTGACTCATATTGGTACATCAAATGCGTCTGACCCACGGCCGCACAAGCCTGCAAGGTGGAAATTTCAGAGGGACGATCCATCAATCCCAAGGGCCGCAGACCACTCGCCACCGCTCCACTACTGACCACCACACAGGAGTGCCCTGCCCGCTTCAACAGCGCCACAGCTTCGACAAGCTTACGAAGCTGCACTGGATCTGGTTCCGGCGTGTCAAGCCTTGTCAAAATGCCGGTGCCGAATTTGAGAACGATACGTTTGGGGGCGAACATGAATTTGAAGGGTCAAAATGAAGCCTCTCAGTATGAACACCTCACCACCTCAGGCAAGCTCCACGTTGAACTCGTCACACCCCTGCTCTTCCTACGAACACCTTGAAGCCAAGATACTGAGACACAAAGGCTTATAAACAAAAACAGAAGTGAGACTTCCGTTATTTGATGTTTGTTGAGGTTATTGAGGGTATCATGACTTTCGCCTAAGATGGAAAACCAATACCATGCCTCACCTTCCTCAAAATATCATTTGCGCGAAACTTCTCAAAAGAGCCTGATTCGCCAAAGGTTATAACAAATCCCCGGCTTTTTTCTCTCAGATTCCAGAAAAGTTCGTTACAACCTTGAAACTTTTCTCATTATTCATCTTGCAGCCGCCGCTGAAACTGACATAATCAGGTAGTTATCATGGTAATTATACGCCGCGCTCAACTGCTCAGCTCTATTTTTCCACACAAACTCTCCCGAATCGTTTCCAATCCAACCCTCCCAAAATCATATGGCTGATGAGTCCCTCCCCGAATTGATGACTGTCAAGGAAACCTCCGAGTACCTTCGGATTCCACTCCCGACGGTCTATTATCTCGTCCAGCGGGGGCAGTTGCCGGCTGTGCAAATCGGTGGTCGCTGGCGCATCAAGCGCAGTCTTTTGGACCGCGATGTCTTGCGCAAAGAAGACGAAGGTGGTCAGCCTACCGTTCTCGTGGTTGATGACGATCCTGCCCTCCAGGCTCTCTTCAAACAGTTCCTCAAAAAGGCTGGCTTTGGCCGTCTCGTCGTGGGTTCAGGGGCAGAAGCCATTGCCATTGCCAAAAAGCAACGTTTCGACTTTGTGTTCCTCGATTTGAAACTGCCCGACATCTCAGGCGACGAAGTTTACACCCAGTTGAAAGCCATTCACCCTGACCTCCCCATTGTGGTCATTACAGGCTACCCAGACAGTGAAATGCTCAGCCGTATCCTCACGCATGGGCCTGTCACAGTGATCAAAAAGCCTTTGGAATACGATCAACTGAACCTCGCGGTCAAACAACTCGGGCACAAAGGCGCAGGCGTCGGCGCCTGATCTTCGACTCGGCCTCTTATTCAGCCGTTCCCTTCACGGGGAACGGCTTTTTTATTATCTACCCATCAGAATGAATCGCCGCTGTCACACCTAGCAGTACCATTCGCTGGACTGCCCTTTACAGGTAATCTGTCAATTCATAGAGCTTCGGGTCACGCATCGGCGCTGCCCGATGGCCCCGGATTTTCCGCATCACTTGAGAAAACAAGGCGTCCGATGCCCCCTCCTCATCACCTGCGAGATTGCCGAATTCACTTTCCAGTTTTTCCGGATCCTCACCTGATTCGAGACGCTTGACGATTTCCCGCAGCTCGGGTGGTGTCTTATCCCCCATGATGTCTGTCATTTTCCGCATGAAGTGCCCGAGTTGGCGCGGATCCGGATTATTTTCATCCATGCCGCCCATGCTTTTCTCCATATCAGCCATCAGCGCCTCCATTTTCGATTCGTCGATACCCGCAAAAGGATCGCCCTCTTCTTCCTCACGGGCTTTGCCGATGATGGCAAAACGCGACACCCTTTTCTCCATCCGTAACGTCTCGCCATCGGGGCACCTGGGCACACGGTCCCGATTTGCCAGCGTGCGCGACAAAAACTGATAGACCGTATTCTTCTCGGGACAATAAAACTCGTAGATAGGCATGATCGAAAAAGAGAGCAGGTTCAGGGCACTCAAGCCCAAAGCGAGGCCGGATACTGGCCTGCGTTAACAAGGATTTGAATGGCCTCGACGACTTCCTGTTTATCCTCAGGGTAAGTGACGCCGAACCATTTGCCGGTGGATTCAAGTACCCGCACATCTGCGGCACCTGCCTCAATCAAGTCGTTGATCTCTTTGGGCACGAAGCACTCCGCTTTCAGATCGTTTCCGCGCACCTCCAGGAATGCGGCAAAAGCCGCTCTCAAACGTGGGAAAACATCCGGAGTGAACCCAAAGAAATTCATCGAGACCACCTCTTCGCCGGTCAAGACAATAGGGTTGAGCGCATCCTCGCGATTTTCAGCGCCACTCTCCGTCTTGAAAATCTTCGTCATCTCTGTGACGGACGTCAGCATCCCAGCGTTGTCAGTTTTGCACACGCCTCGTGCGACGGATCCGTGATCAGACAGCGTGTTTTTCAAATAGAAGCCGACCATCGCGTAATGCGCTTTGCCATCATCGACCCGTGGTTCCATCAGATTAGCCGCCATTTTTTCAAAGGCATCCCGCCCATAAAAATCATCTGCATTGATCATCAAGAAAGGCTCCTGAACAGCCGCTTCAGCCGCGAGTACCGCATGGGCGGTACCCCAAGGTTTGATGCGTCCTTCTGGAAGGGTGTAGGGTGCAGGTAGGTCGCCCAGCTCCTGGAAAGCATAGGCCACCTCAATTTTGTCCGCAAACCGGGAGCCAATCTGGTTTTTGAACTGCTCCTCGAATTCGCGGCGAATGACAAACACGACTTTCCCAAACCCGGCCCGGAGCGCATCAAACACCGAATAGTCCAGCACCACCTCCCCAGAAGGGCCCATGGCATCGAGTTGTTTGAGTCCGCCGTAGCGACTGCCCATACCGGCTGCTAAAATAAGGAGTGTAGGTTTCATGAAGGTTGAATGCGAAGAAAATCACAGCGCCCTGATGCGCTAGCTTATAGTGACGTGCGGCAAGCCTGCGGTCAACTGAATGCCAGTTGCATCCCCTGGGCAGCCCGTGAAGACTTTCAAATTGCCCACTGGCCCATCCTGCTGTTCCTTGCCCATCACCTCTCCAATGTCTCACGCCTCTCAGACTGTAGAAAATCACGCCGGCACCTGCATCATCGGCACCGCGGAAAAGCCCTTTCCGCTCTCCTGTGGCGTCGCGCTCATGGACGCCCGGATTGCTTTTGAGAGTTATGGCCATCTCAACGCGCGCAAAGACAACGCCATCCTGCTTTTTCACGCCCTCTCAGGCTCTCAGCACGCCGCCGGTGTTACAACGGCTGTGGCTGATACCGGAAACCGCTGGACGGAGGACTGCCAACGCGGCTGGTGGGATCTCTTCATCGGTCCAGGAAAAGTTCTCGATACCGACAAATACTTCATCCTTTGCGCCAACTATTTGGGAGGCTGTTATGGCTCCACGGGTCCCGCTTCCACGGATCCCGCCACTGGCCAACCCTACGGATCCCATTTTCCCGCCATCAGTACCCGGGATGTGGTGGAGTCTCAAAAGGCTCTGCTGGATCATTTTGGCATCCACCGCCTGCATGCCGTCATCGGACCCTCCGTCGGCGGTTTGCTCGCCATCAACTTTGCCACACTCTACCCGGACCGTGTCAAAATTGTTATCCCCGTCGCCTGTGGTCCGCGCACCACGGTCCTGACCCGCCTGACACTTTTTGAGCAGGTGCTGGCCATCGAGAATGACCCCCACTTCAATGGGGGCGACTATTACCATGGTCCCGCGCCGGAATATGGCTTGGCACTAGCGCGCATGATTTCCCACAAGACCTTCGTCCACCTTGATACCATCGAGCGCCGCGCCCGCAACGATCTGGGGCAGCC
>JBIIUD010000151.1:0-6590 GCA_044340175.1 Verrucomicrobiaceae bacterium | reverse complement strand
GGACTCCCCTCCTGAGCGCACACAGGCAACATCCCAAACCACAGCACGCTCAGCCAGCACAAGGTTTGCAGCAGAATTGTTTTCATAGTCAAAGCGTTGGCCCATTTTCAGCCAATCTCTCATCATGCCACCCCCACTCTAAACGTCAAGGCCCCCAAACCACTCCCAGTCTGGGGCATGACCTATGCTTCACAGGTTAAAACATGAAAAACCACCTGATCCTCTAATGTTTGAAGATTAAAGTGGTGGCTCGGGACGGAATCGAACCGCCGACACGGGGATTTTCAATCCCCTGCTCTACCGACTGAGCTACCGAGCCATTTCTGCTTCGTTGGGTGAAGCGAGTCGAGAAGTAAGCAGGGGTTCCCACCCTGTGCAACGGGAAAATGCATCTCATTTGAGAAGCCCCTCACTCGCCCGCTCATCAGCCGCCGCCAGCAAGCGCCGATCCGCGCATCAGCAACGTCAGGAATCGCTCCTCAAAGGGCTCGTCCGTGGCGCACTGCATGAAGTCGATGCGCCGCCCGGCACACTCTCGCGCTAGCTCTTCCACAAAGGCATCAAAGGCCTCCGCATACTTTTTCGCGTCCTTTTTCGTGAACCAGAATCGCCGCCGCTCCCCGGTCTCAACCTCCGCCAGTTCGATCTCCCCTTCCAACTTGGGCTCCCGCTCATCCGGATGCAAAATCTGAATGAAATGGCTTTCCCCCGGCCACACCGAGGCCTGAGCGACCGCCTCCCGCGCCGCGTTGACATCTCGCCCAAAGAAATCCGAGATCACAAAAATGACCCCCTGTCTCTGGCGTGTCGGCCGGAAGGTTTCAAAACAGCGCTTGAGATCTGTATGGCCTTCAAACTCCAGGCGACTCACCGTTTGGATGATTTTATCAATGTTTCCCTGTCCCCGTAGCGGCGGCAACTCTTGATGCGTCTCGTCACTCATCGAGTAAACACTGACTCGTTGCTGGTTGCTCAGTCCCAGGTAAGCCAGCGCCACCGCAAAGCGCAGGGCCTGCCTTCGCTTGTCCGCAAAGGGTCGCTCCATCGAACCGCTCACATCCAGCACAATGTGCAGGTTGAGCTCCTGCGTCTCTTCGTAGAGGCGAACAAATAGTTTGTCCAGGCGCGCATACAACCGCCAGTCAATCGCCCGGTAGTCCTCCTTCGCCGTGTAGTGTCGGTAATCTTTGAACTCCCGAGTGAAGCCGGTGCTGGGCGTGCTTTGGGTACCCCTTCGCATGAGCTGACGCCGCTTGCGCAACCGCACCGCCAACAGGCGCAGTCGGTCCAAAAAAGCCGCATCAAAAAGCTCACCGCCAGACATCACGTCCCATCCTTTCCATTTCATGACTCTAGCGCAAGCTCCGTACTCGAATCCCACGGAAAAACATCAGCGGCGTAACATGCCCGCAACCGACGCGTACCTTCTGCCTGATCTCATGAAGCCTCTGTCTCTCCATCTCGCCACCCTCCTGCTCCTCACCCTCTCGGTTTCCTCCGCCGCCGAACCCACCCCGCCGGCCGGATTCCGCGCCATCTTCAACGGCAAAGACCTCAGCGGTTGGCACGGCCTGAACCCCCATCTGTCCACCAAACTCACTGGCGAGAAAAAAGACGCCAACCATCAAAAGCAGCGCGAAGAATTTGCCTCTCATTGGACGGTCGAAAACGGTGAACTGGTGAACATCGGCACCGGTCCCTATGCCACGACGGATGAAGCGTTTGGTGACATCGAATTCCTCATCGAATACAAAACGGTGGCCGGCGCAGACAGCGGCATCTACCTGCGCGGCAATCCCCAAGTTCAGATCTGGGACTCCAATCAGGTCTTCAACCCCGAAAAACCTGACCGCAAACCCCACCTCGGTTCCGGCGGCCTTTTCAACAACACCCCCAACACTCCAGGACGCGATCCTGCGGTTCTCGCTGACAAGCCCTTCGGCCAGTGGAACCAATTCCGCATTCGTCAAATCGGCGCCCGCACCTGGATCTGGCTCAATGAAAAGCTCGTCGTCGATGGCGCTGTGATGGAGAACTTCTGGGACCGCTCCCAGCCGCTGCCCGCCAAAGGCCCCATCATGCTGCAAACGCACGGTGGGGAGATCCGCTGGCGCAACCTCTACGTGCGCGAAATCAGCCCCGAAGAGGCGTCAAAGCTGACGGCCAAACCCTGAGCCGCCCAGCGCACGAACAAAAACTCACCCTCCCCTGCTTGAGGGTGACTCCGCGATCTGGAACGATCCGTAGCCGCTTTGTTACCGATCTTGCCCGCCAGACCCCATCCCGTCTGGGAGGGCATCTCCCGCTTGCGGCAAGCCCTTTATTAATCCAGATTGATCTTTCCTCTCAATCCACCCACGTCTTTCACCAGACGAATCGGCGGAACGCCCCCTCTTTCTCATGCTCAACTGGATCATCAAAAAAATCATCGGCACCAAAAATCAGCGCACCGTCAAGCGCCTGCAACCGGTCGTCGCCGAGATCAATCGAATCGAAGCCCAACTCCAGAACGAGCCGGAAGAAGCCCTCCGTTCGCGCATGTCCGCATGGCAGGAGCAGTTCCGCGCCTTCCACACCCCTGCCTTCCTCGGCGGCGTCTCCTTGCGCATCGCTGATGAAACGGCCGTTGACGAATGCCTCGCTCAGCTGGCGAACGCGTTTACCCGCCTCAAACCCCACTTCCCGGCACTCGACACCGCTTCCCTGACAACCTCAGGCCAGTCACTCGACGACAAAAAAGCCGCCATCGACAGCGCCCGCGAGACCTGGAATGAAATCGAGCCCAGGTTTGCTGCCATCGAGCGTAAAATGCTCGAAGACATCCTTCCCGAGTGCTACGCCGTCGTCAAAAACGCCGCCCGCCGCCTCTGCGGGCAAGTCCACAACGTCTGCGACATGCCGCTGACATGGAACATGGTGCACTTTGACGTCCAGCTCATCGGCGGCATCGCCCTGCATCGTGGCATGATCGCCGAAATGGCCACCGGTGAGGGCAAGACCCTCGTTGGCACCCTTCCCGTCACCTTGAATGCCCTCACTGGGCGTGGTGTTCACGTCATCACCGTCAATGATTACCTCGCCCGCCGCGACTCCGAGTGGATGGGCTACCTCTTCAAATACCTGGGCCTGACGGTCGGCTGCATCCAGAACGATCAGCCCCCCCACCACCGCCGTGCCCAGTATGAGTGTGATATCACCTATGGCACGAACTCCGAGTTCGGCTTTGATTACCTCCGCGACAACGGCATGGCCTCCAGTCGGGAGCAGCAGGTGCAGCGCGGGCACTACTTCGCCATCGTGGACGAAGTGGACTCCGTTTTGATCGATGAAGCGCGCACGCCTCTCATCATCAGCGGCCCCGTCTCTTCCGCCGCCTCCACGCATCAGTTCGAACGCTACAAACCACTGGTCGAGCAACTCGTCCGCCGACAAAACACCCTCACCAGCAAGCTCATCACCGAGGCCAACGAAGCCGCGAAAGGTGGCGATCTCGATCTGGCCGGACGCAAGCTCTACCAAGTCCACCTCGGCCAGCCCAAGCACCGCGGATTGCTGCGCGCCATGGAAGACCCCGAGCTCCGCAGGGCAAGGGAAAAAGCTGAGCTCAACGTCTATCAAGACACTCAAAAAGTCGAACTCTTCAAACTCAAGGAGGAACTCTATTACTCCATCGACGAAAAAAGCCACGATGCCGACCTTTCCGAAATGGGGCGCAATTTCCTCGATCCTGATGATCCCGACGGCTTCGTCCTGCCTGATTTGGCCACTCTCTACTCTGAGATCGACGGTGACACCACCCTCGCCGCTGCGGAACGCCTCGAGAAAAAAGAGAAGCTCCAGGCCAAACTCGACCACCAAGGCCAGCGCATCCACCAAATCTCGCAACTCCTCCGCGCCTACTGCATCTACGAAAAAGACGTCGAGTACGTCGTCGAAGAGAACAAGGTCATCATCGTCGATGAACAAACCGGCCGCAAAATGCCAGGCCGCCGCTGGTCAGACGGCCTGCACCAAGCCGTTGAGGCCAAGGAAGGCGTGCAGATCGACGCTGAGACCCAAACGATGGCCACCATCACCATCCAAAACTACTTCCGCCTCTATCAAAAACTGGGTGGCATGACCGGCACCGCCGAAACCGACGCCGCCGAATTCCACGACATCTACAACCTCGACGTCCTGACCATCCCAACCAATCAGGCCATCCGGCGTCTCGATCAAAACGACAGCATCTACAAGACCCGGCGTGAGAAATACAACGCGGTCATCGAACTCATCAAAGAGCTCCATGCCAAAGGCCAGCCCATCCTGGTTGGCACGGCCAGCGTCGATTCTTCAGAGACGCTGAGTCGGATGCTCAAACTGCAAAAAATCCCGCACGCCGTCCTCAACGCCAAATACCACCGTCAGGAGGCCGAAATCGTCGCCCGTGCCGGCCAAAAAGGTTCCCTCACCATCTCTACCAACATGGCCGGCCGCGGCACCGACATCAAATTGGGCGAGGGCGTCGCCGAACTTGGTGGTCTCTTCGTGCTCGGCACGGAACGCCACGAATCCCGCCGCGTGGACCGCCAGTTGCGGGGTCGTTCCGCCCGTCAAGGTGATCCCGGTGCCAGCAAATTTTTCCTTTCCTTTGAGGACGACCTCATGCGCAACTTCGGTGCCGCCGAGCGCATGACCAAAGTCATGGAACGCTTCGGCATGAAAGAGGGTGAGGAACTGCAGCACCCCTGGCTGAACCGCTCGGTGGAGACCGCTCAGAAACGCGTCGAACAGCGCAACTACACCTGGCGGAAGCGCGTCCTGGAATATGACGACGTCATGAACCAGCAGAGGGAAGTCGTCTATGAATGGCGGAACGACGTGCTCACCAGCAATGACCCGCGCGTCTTGCTCAATGAGGCCGTCGAAAAAGGTCTCAATGACCGCCTCGAAGAATTCATTCCCAAAGCCGACCCTTCCCTGGCCAACCACGAGGCTCTTCTCTCTTGGGTGAATGCCTCCTTCCCCATCGGCCTCAGTGCTGAGGAAGCCAAATTCGAAACGCGCGACTTCGAAGGCAACGTCGCTTTCCTTCAAGAACGCATCCTCAAAGCCTACGACCTCAAAGTCGGAGGAGCCAATCCTCAGGCGCTGCAAGAGGTGGAGAAAATGATTCTCCTCAATGCCATTGATCGCCTTTGGCAGGAGCACCTCTATGCCCTCGACGCCCTCAAGGAAGGCATCAGCCTGCGTTCCTACGGCCAGAAAGATCCGCTCATCGAGTTCAAGCAGGAAGCCTTCAACATCTTCTCCGCCCTCATCACCAACATCAACAACGAGATCTTGGCCAACCTGTTCCGCAGCAGCCAACAACTCGCCGCTTTCGAACAGTTTCTCGCCCAAATGGCCCAGATGCAGCGTCAGCAGGCTGCTCAACAGCAACCGGGTGAAGGTGACGGAAAACCCCGCAAAACTCAGCAGGAAGAGGCCCCACCCCACAACCCGGCCATTGACGGCCCACGCCTGATCCTGCCCAGTTCCGCCGCCAAAGGACCTGGTCCTGCTAAGCGACCCAACACCAACGTCGGGCGCAATGATCCCTGTCCCTGTGGGTCCGGGAAAAAATACAAGCAGTGCTGTGGCCGCTTGGCCTGAGCCAAAGCCTCCGCGGGGCGAGCCACTGGCTCGCCCTTTTGCTTGGGTAGATTGACTATCTTCCAAGCGTAAGCTTTCCTGATTTCATGGACCCCCTCACCCATGCCACTCTCGGCGTGGCTGTCGCATTGGCGGCAGCACCTCGCTCCACCCCCAAAGCCGCCGCCGCCCTCGTTGGCTTGGCCGCAGGAACCCTTCCAGATACCGACATCTTTCTTTCCTCAGCTACCGACCCCCTATTCAATCTCGAATACCACCGTCACTTCACCCATAGCTTCCTCTTCTCCCCCATCATCGCCCTCCTCGGTGTCGGTCTTGGTGCTCTAGTGCTTCGCCTTTTCCATCTCAAGGTTTCCTTGGGCACGCTACTGATCCCCTCCTGGCTGGCGGGACTGAGTCACCTTTTTTGTGATCTCTGGACCAGCTACGGCACGCGTGTTGGTTGGCCATTCACCACCGCGCGTTCTTCCCTGGATTGGATTTCCGTCATCGATCCACTGTTCACTTTACCGCTGCTGCTGCTAACCCTTGTCGCCCTGATCCGTGGCAGCGCTCGGCACGCCAGACGAGGCCTGCTGTGGGCGGCGCTTTACCTGTCCTGTTGTGCCCTGCAGCATCACCGTGCCAGCACGGCGCTCGATCAGTGGTTCGCCCGCAACCATCCAGGACCAGCCGATCGCACCGCCGTCCACCCTTCCTTCGGAAACATCCTTGTTTGGCGCGGTCTCCTTGAGAAAGACGGTCAGGTGACAGCCGTGGCCATTCGTTGTGGCCTCGGAACTCCCCTCATTTTCCCTGGCGAGTCAGCCCGCATTTTCAATCACCCCGAGCAAGCCATCGCTCATTTTCAAATCGACCCCACCTCCCTCAAAGCGCGCGATGTTCGCCGCTTCTTCCATTTCTCTGCCAACTGGGTCGGCGCGGTAGCGGGCGAAACCCAAACTCTGGGTGATCTC
>JBIIUD010000002.1:0-23735 GCA_044340175.1 Verrucomicrobiaceae bacterium | reverse complement strand
TTATTGTTTACCATGAGGATGAGCATTGGGAAACCTTCAAGGAAGTCGGGAAGCTGTTCTTGTTCTACGCGGTCACCGCGCAGGCATTGTGCAACAGCAAGCGGCTGTTTGTTTACATGTGCGTCTGGGCGGGTTGCATCGCCGTGCTGGCACTGGTGACGCTGGACTCGGCGTTTGGCATCGACTTTACCGATTCGCAAAGTCTGCTCCCCCAGTATGAGGATCGTTACAGCCTGAATCTATCGATTTATAACAATCCCAACGCACTGGGGCACACGCTCGCCTTGGGCTTCCCTATGATTTTCTACGCCTTTTTTTCCAAGCGTGGCGCGGGCATGCGCTTATTGTCCGTTCTGTCGTGGGGGGCGGTGGCGGTTGCTGTTTATCTGACTGAGTCCAAAGGGGCATTTCTTGTGGGCGGCGGCCTTGCATGCCTTCCTTTCTGGATCGGTCGCAAGTGGATAGTACGCTTGCTATTGATTGTTTTCATTGCGGGTCTTGGGATTGGAGCCATACAATACTTACCTCGAATGGAAGCGATCCAGACATCGGGGGCAGTCGCGAGTGATGAGGGTATTTGGGGTAGGTTGGCTGTTTGGAACGTCGCTATGGAGGAACTCCAAGCGAATAGTTCCGGAGCTGGCTGGAAAAAGTTTGAACCTTTGATTTCTTACGTGGATGCCATAGGAAGGACGACAGTTTTCAAAAAAGGGCCGCACAATTCGTATGTGGCTGTCGCTGCGGAGCTTGGCTATGCGGGTCTCTTTTTCTACCTGCTGGTTATGGCCGTCTGCGTTAGAATCGTGTTGCAATTTGGTTGCTTGAATCAAGACCAAGAGAGGTCGAAAATGCTCCTCATGATTGTGCTATTGGGGTACATGATTTCTGGTTGGCTGATTGAGCGGCCCTATCACATCGAGTATTTTTTTATCGCTGGGGCCTGCGCGGCCTTTCAACGCCAGCGACTTCTTGGGGAAGAAATGCGGCAGGAGAATCGCAAAAAGGCAGTGGAGTTTGAGCAGGCAAAGGGACAAGAAATGGAGGCGGCGCCTGCTCCGCTGCTCCTGCATGGACGGACCGTCCCTTTGCTTTTGGTAGGGCGCAAACAGGCTCCTCAACTTGAAAAAGTAGGGGGGGCGGCTTCTACTTGGCTCCAGCCTCTTGTCGCAGGATCACAGGCGGGGGGCTCCATTCATGCAACTTTGAGAACCACCTATAAATCTTCAGCGTTGCAAGCAGAAGAAGACCCACCGGCAGCATTGGGGGATCTTTTCAAGCCAATGCGTTGGCGGCGTATCGGTCTGGCGGAACTCTCCCTCAGCCTCCTGGCGCTCCAAGGGGTGTTGGAAATTTGGAAGTGGACCTTGAACCGCTTCTTCTTTTGATGTCAGTTTCGGTGCGAAATTTGCCAACCAGCATTGCTGCCCTCCATTACATGAAAATCGGATCATTCAAGAAAACTCCACGCGCATTTTCGAACTTGGAGGCACTTGTCGTGATCGTTATCACCATTGCCCTGTCTCTCGTTCTTGTCCCTGCTCTAGCCTATCGGATTGGTTGGATGGAGCCGCCAAGGGGAGATATCGATATAAATTTGAGACCGGTGGCGCACCCCGGGACTTCTTTTATCCCAAAGAATTATCGTCTTGATGACGATCACGAGAAAAATGTGAAGAATCAAAAGTGAAGTGGATAACACTCACGCAACTTAATGCGAGAATCGCTCATTGAGCCACTTCCTTACTGTTCTATTTCTCTTAGTTTAAAAACAACAGAAGGAGAAGCGACATAATCTCGCACTTTTGGTTGCCTTCGACTCTCATATCGCTTATGTGAAATTAGAGTCGAGGCAAGTTGTATCCGTCCTCCGATAGCACGATTATTCATCATGAACACACGATCATCAGTCAAGTTGTCCTGCCTCATGTATTTCTTGAGTCTCACGCTCACAGTTCAAGCCCAGTGGGGATGGAACAATGGCTGGCAGTGGGGAGTACAACAAAGTCCGGCTATCAGCGGCAATGGAGGCTGGGCTGGCTGGGGGCCTGGAGCGGGACCACGCATCAACACACCCTTGGGGAAAGTTGGAATCAATGCTGATTTTAATTACGATGGGCAGATCTGGGGTGCTGAGGGCGGAAACGCCAAAGTCACTCCACCCGGGCTTGTCATCGGCTCCGATGAAATGACGAAAGTCTTACTCTCTTGCAATCCGGATCCCGTTTACCTTCCTCAAGAGGGTTCTCCAAAGGTGGTCATGAGGTTTCACAAACTCGCCGTAATTCTTGATGTACGGGGGATCGACTTGTCCAAGAAAAATGGCCAGTTCCGTTCTCTGGACAGAGAAATTGAAAAATGCGGACGAATTCTTGTGTGGGCTGATAAAAACAGAAAGAATTTGCTTCTGGATTCTTCCGATCCCACTAGAAGGCGACTTGTCTGGTCTTACGCAGAATCAGTGCCCTTGCCTCATGTTTATGTCGAGGGTGTACAGGTTGCGCAGCCAGGAGGAGCGCATTTCATCACTTGGGAATTGGATGATTCCTTTGGTCAGAACGCAATCCAGCGCTTTTTTGGGGAACCAGCCGTTTGGGATCGTTTGATGGTCTCGATAAGGCCCACTGGAAATGTTAAGCCTTTGATCGACAGTGATCCGGTTTGGATCAAGTTTTACAAGCCAGCCTACTCGAAGAATTAGACAAGAGTGATTCAAGCTGATTCTATCTCCCCTCTAAATTCGGAAGTTGCCTTGAATCTATTCGATCCAACCAGCGCTTCGCTCTGATCGCGTCACTCTCGGTACTGCCCATCTAGTTTCAGATGAGTTTTCGTTTGATCAAAAAATGGGCGCAGTCACACAAGCTCAACCGGCTGCGAACTTGGGTTCATGCCTGTAGCAAGCCGTGTTCCTCCCCCCGCGTCGCCTTCATTTTTGGCTGTCAGCGTTCGGGGACGACCTTGCTGAGAAACTTCATCGGTCTGGATTCCCGTTTTCGTGACATTGGCGAAGGCGATCCCCCTTATTTTCATCAAGAAAGGGGGGGGCGTTATCTCCGGCTGCTCGAAGATGACCAGGTGGAGGCCTTGGTTTACAGTCAAAAGAGCCCGTGGGTGCTGCTCAAACCTTTGCATGACAGCCAGCGGGCCGCGGAACTTCTGGGCCGCTTCAAGGATTCGCGGGGAATTTGGATCTTTCGCCACTACGACTCGGTCGTGCAGTCCCACCTCGGCTACTACCATCACGATCCCATGGAATACCTCCAGCCTTTGAAGCAAATGGACCTGAGTTCGTGGATGCTATCTGGGCTGGAAAATCAAAATCTGGAACGTGTCCGTGCATTGGTTGAGTTGGCTGATGAAAGCATTCCAGACCTGTACGCCGTTTTTTGGTACGCCCGCAACGCCCTGCTTTTCCAACACTTGCAGCGCGCAAACCTTCTTGTCGTCTCTTACGAAAGCCTAGTTGCCACCCCTCATCAGTGTCTGCAGTCTTTCAATAAGCACCTAGGAGTGGGACTTTCAACCAAGGCGCTCTTGGTGCCAATGCAGCGGAGGCCTAATGCTCCTGCTTTATCTAAACTCACTCCGGAAGTCGAGCACGCGTGCAATCTGATGCTTCAAAAACTGTCTTCCTTGTCAAATCAGTCCGAGACACCTTGATAGCTTATTTACTAGAAGCTGTGGGTTAGATATAACAGAAAAAGATGCTCTTGGAAGGAGTCAGACCCTCCGTTTGCCCTGCGGTCAATATACTGATAGCCGGTGTAGGCAGTCGTTCGTACTCCTCCAATAGGTAACCCATACAAGACTTTATAGATCCACTGATCCAGAGATTGAGCTCCTCCCTCTCTGAAGTCATAGTTTTCATGGATGGCAGAAATTGAAACGTTGGATTGCCCCAGAGTCGTGCGAATGCGTATGCCTTGAAACGTTCTTGTCGCGTCGCCTGATTGGGTTAGACTGCCGTAAGTATTACTGATACCCGCGAGGGCTTGCAGTAGTGAGCGCGATGTTATCTGTAAGTTGACTCCGTAATTGACATAGTCGGCAATGTAGCGTTCACCGTAAATGGGGTCCGTCACGGTCCGTCCACCGCCGACATAGTGGCTGACTCGACTGCTGAGTGCTTGGGAAACAACAAGTTCGTACAACGCAGTGCTTACGCTATTTCTTTGTAGGTCGCCCGTTCCCCATACCCAGCCAAGATTAGCGAAGTAGGTCGTGTTTGGGGACAAGTGGCCATAACTACCGGCATTTACGACGTGGTGGATGTTTGCGAATTCGTTATTCGTCCCAAATTCATATCCAATGTAAGGACTGATGTAGGGACTGCCCGATTGATAGTCTGCATAAGTGCCACCATGAATGAAATTGCCAAAGCTTTTGAACTTGGTGGTGGCCCAATAATCGTCACGCTGAAACCAGTAAAAGTTTCTCAATCGGGTGCCGAACATCCGGGCTGCAATCGCCCCAATAGAGTTGGTAAAAAATGAACGATCCTGGCTCAAAAAACTGCCGCCATTATTGGCAAAGCGTGGCGCCTGTAAACGCGAAGTGCCGTTCGCCGGTCGGTCGAGCAGTGCTCCCGAGCCAAATTGATACCTGCCTACCTGGTCCACCGCAGTTGCTCCCGGCCCAGAGGCTGATATAGAACCAAAGGTGTTGGTGTTGCCGGGCCCATCAAAAATATAGTCACTGATGTTGGTTTGGGCGTAAGCTGCATTGAACCCGTCAAACACAATCCAATTCCAACCGGCGAGACTTCCTTTGATTCCAAGTCCAAAAGACCCAGCAGGTTGGAACTGGCCAAACTGGCTTCCGAACGAGAGAACGGCGGATGGAGTTCCATAACCCCATTTGTCAATGAATGGAAGATAATAGCCTCCCACTTGCGCACCAAAGCTGAGCCATCCCAAGTTCATATTGGCGGTAGCGTTCAGACTGATAACAGAACTCCAACCGCTTGCATCTCCAATACCTTGGGGTGTGTTGTAGTCAGTGTAGAATGTCCCAACGCCACTTGTGAAATTACTCAGCGTCAATGGTCCCAGGCCAACCTTCCAGCCGTCCAGCCACGACGATCCAGTCTGAAAGTTGGCCTGAAGCCGGTTGAATAGATTCACTCCTAGGGTTCCAAATCCCGCGTCCGCAGCAATGCCGGTGAGAACGGTTCCATTGTCAAAAACGGCTGTGCCGCTAGTTAAACTCTGCAGCCAGTTGCTGTTCCCTCCGTTTCTGGGTTTGAAGAAGGCGGGCCCTCTAGGACCGTTGATTACGCTGCTGCGTCCAGCCGCCCCTCCGAGGTTATCGAAACTGTCGTTGATCACTGGACCACGGGAAAAATTGTCCTGTGCGTTCAACTTGGTCAGCGAAAACGCTAAACTAAGTGTGAATACAACGAGTGCGGAGCGTGGCATCATAAATTGCATTCAGACCTAAGTTATTAATAGTCTTTTAAAAAGTAAAATTATTCAACTTTTGCGCCTCTGGATTGCCATATTTCTTTTAAGGTGGATTCTGATGTCTTGAGGCGATAAACTGCATAGATCAGGGGGCCAAGAAAAGGGATCAGAATGATAACGCTGCAAAGTACTTTGCCGGGCAGGCGGAGGCTTAAAAAATGGAGAATGCTGTGGAAACAAGCCAGCAATACCAAACAATAGAGACTGGCTCCCAGCCAAACCGCCTCAGGAATCAGGTTTTGGGGATGCAGAGTGAAAAGATTTTCGAAGAAATAGCGCATGAGGCATCAGCGTGAAACACACAAGTGGACGCAAATTGACGGGTTGCAATCACATTAGCGATTGTCATCGTGGTTGTTGCGCTCAAATTGTGCCAATGGCAAATTTTTCCTCAGACGACCTCGGCATCTCCAAGCGGCAGATGAAAGCGGTGAATGCCACGCAGGCGGCCTTTTATGAGTCTATTCAAGCCGCCGAAAAAAAGGCGGATTTCAAGGACGGATACGTCGCGAATGAGCGGGCAGGGTGGGTAACGCGCGTCTGGGCCGCCCTGCGCAATCAGCGCAAAAACCTCTTGATGCAGCATGGGGTGCGCGAGCATGTGGAGGAACGGGTGCGCAACTGCATGCTGGAGGCCTCTCGGGGCGATGTTCTGGAAATCGGCTGCTTCAATGGCACCCGCAACTCCCTCTGGCTGGCACGGCGCTGCGCCCGTTACACCGGCCTTGATCTCAGCCCTTCGGCCCTCCAGGTGCTTCAGGGCAAGCTTAGCAGCGAGGGGCTGAATGCCAAAACTGAACTCCGGGCGGGGGATCTACTCGATTTCACTTCGGATAGAAAATTCGACCTGGTTTACGCGCAGGGGGTCTTGCATCATTTTCAGCATCCAGAGGTCCTTTTCCCGCTCATTCATTCCCTCATGAAACCCGGCGCCTTGCTGGTATTTTCTGAGCCGGTGGAGATCAACCTGCTGCTGCGCCTCGTGCGGAGGCTCTACCGCCCTTTTCAGACCGACCATGCCTGGGAGTGGCCCTTTACCTCCCAAACGGTGGCTGCTTTGGAGCAGTCGTTCGTGCTGAGTGAGGCGTTTGGGTATGGACGCTTTTCCACTCTCTGGATGCCATTCTTGTTCTTGCCGGGGCTGAACCTCCTGCTCGGGAGAGCCTACCGCAGGCTGGTCGAATGGGAACTGGCCCGGCCTTTTGATCAACGAAAAGTCTGGCAAAACGCGGTGGTGTATGGGGCGGCGCACGCACGCGCTGCTGAGCCAGAAAATCTGGTTGCCACTCCTAAGGTCATCCAATGAAGGAATCCCAAGGCTGCTCTTCAGTTCCGACGACCGGCAGCTTGGAGCGTGCGGCGCGCTTTCTGAGTCATTGGGACTCGCTCTGGTACTGGCTGAAACCCGCCTGCCGGTTTTGCTGCTGGAGCTGTGGGATTCTCAGTATTGCGGGCATGCTACTCGTCATGCGTTCAGCGGAGCGGGTGACCCTGCTAGCCGTCGCCAACTATGCCCCCCCGATTTTTTGGCTGATTCCTTGTGGAATATTGATTCCGCTGGCGCTCCTAGTGCGCGGGTATTCCCTTGTGCCGCTGTTGAGTGCCATTTCACTCTGGTGGTTGGTTTTTGCTGGCTGGGAACCCTCGGGTGGCGTGCGTAAATCGGGAGGACAATCGGAGGTGCTTACCCTGATGACGTACAACCGGGGGCAGGCCCAGGGGCACAGCCTGCAGCCCTTTTTGGCGGAGACGCGACCCGACTTAGTGGCCTTGCAGGATGCGCGCGGCAAACCGGGTTACTACCGCACCCACCCCGCTTACGGGGTTTATCATGAGGTGCGTGATGAAGGAGAGTTTGTGCTGCTCAGCCAGCATCCCGTCCTCGGGCAAACAAGATTGACCGCCTCTGGTTTTCCGCCTGCCGACAAAGGCGAGGTCTTTTATGGGGTGCGCTGGGAAATCGACTGGCAGGGGCGCCTCATCTCCCTTTACAGCATTCACTTTCCCTCACCCCGACGCCAGTTGGGCCGCATGGGGCTGCGCAGTCTGGTCCCCGACATGGCCAACTGGATGCGTGGCACGGCATCTGAGACTGATGGCTACTGGCAATGGCGGGAACGAATGGCAGGGGCGCTTGCGCGTCTGCTGCAGAAAGAAACCCTGCCCTGGGTCATGGTGGGTGACTTGAACACACCGCCCAGAGGACTGGCCTATGCCCGTCTTGTGGAAGTTGGATCGGATCTGCACCCTGAGTGCGGCTCGGGATTCGGCTTCACTTTTCCAGGTGACACAAGAAACCCGCTCGCCCTTGGGCAGCCATGGTTGCGACTGGACTATGTGTTCGCCGATCCCGCTTCCTGGCAGGGAAAATGGCTGCAGCCTGAAGCCGGCGCACTTTCCCAGCACCGCCCTTTGGCAGCAGGATTGGTCCTGCGGGGGCAATAAAGTAAAAGTTCCGATTGGATTCGGACTCCTCTGTGGCTATCAACGATTCGAAAGTATTTCCAGCATGAAACGATTAAAAAGGAATCCTTGATGCAGCTGGCAAAGTCCACACGACCGGGCCAGTTTTTTCCACTCCCTAGAAGCCGTGCGGATCTGCGCGGTGGTATTGGTGCTGCTGCAGCATGAGAGCTTGCTGGCCAGGAACTATCTTGGGTTCGAATTCGCCTTTGGGATTTTCAGCCGGGGGCAGTTCCGCATCGACCTCTTCTTCCTCCTGAGCGGTTTTTTTGCCACCTGGCTGGGAGGACGCGGCCAACAATCCCAAAACCCAGGGATTCATTTTTTGGGGGACCGTCTGCGCCGCCTGCTTCCGCTGATTTGGGTTTTGACCACGGCCAAGTTGATGCTGATTGTCATGGCGGGATCCGCCGGACGGCATGAGGGCTGGGGCTGGTTCCAAATCCTGCGTTCCTACAGGATGCTACCAGCTCCAGGATACCCCCTGATTCTGCCGGCCTGGACGCTGAGCTTTGAACTCATCTTCAGCACCGCGTGGTCGGTCCTGCTGTGTGTGTCGCAACGTGTCAAACTCGCCACGCTGCTGCTCTGGGCCCTGGCCATTGGCTTGCATGGGTTCACTTGGCATGAAAAACCTTCTAGCTGGCTTCCAGGATTTCTGCAGCACCCCATCGCCGCCCACGCCGTGCTCATCGGGCTAGCGGGTGGAATCTGCCTGATTGGTGTCGGGGTGCACCTTTGGGTCGAGAGGCCCTTGTTGAAGTGGTTCCGCAACTCCGGGCCCGTCCCCCGAACGAATGAAAGTCAAAACAGCCGTTGATTCTTAGGCGCGCCCCACTTAAAGATTGCCTGCATGAAAATGATTTTGACAATCGCACTGATTTCCCTGCCTTTTTTCTCCCGTTTGGCAGCTGTTGAGCCTACGTTTCCAGGCCGCTGGTCGGAGCCGTCTGCTGCTGGTAACAAGCCGGTGATGGACACCAGTTCCCGGTATCGTCTTATTGATAAAAGCATTCAGAACGGTCAGTTTGGTGACATTCGCCCGAACATGATCTACAGATACGGATATCCTTTCCAGAGGAAGATTGAAGGGAAACATTATTGGTTGGTTCCCGTCCGCTACTTCGCGTCGTCCCCATCGGCCAGCATTTACACCCAAAGCCGCATCGTGGCTGAGGCTTATGCTTGCATCAATCATGACCGGGTTGAATTCTGGATTCCAAAATATAGCCAGCGGTTTGGTCTGTAGTTTTCGACCTCCGTTCGTGCCATTCAAGGCAGTGGCAGGTGGCGAAACGAGCGAAGCGAGCGGGTGAGGAAATTGTTCCTGTCTGCTGCCCTCTGCCCTCTGCCCTCTGCCCTCTGCCCTCTGCCCTCTGCGGGCGCGCGACCGTTGATCCTGTGACGGTACAATGAAAGAATCAGACTGCGCAGCAGCAATGCTGAATCATTTTGCCTGTTGTATCTTGCGGGGACAAGTGTCGCTTCCAAAACTCACGCAAAAGAAATGCGTTAGTTTCTCGCCTTGTTCTGCCCATAAAGGTGGGCGGTGTAATACTTGGGCTGATAGCGGTAATAATAATAGACGTTGTCCGGGGAGGTTAAATCTACCCGGTTCAGCACAAACCCAAAGAATCGGGCTCCTCCAGCCGCAAGCGCCTGGACGGAGGAGGAGGCCTCGCTGTAGGTGGTGTAGTTGGCACGAACAACAAAAGCGACGCCGTCGGCGAGCCGCAGAAGGGGATAGCAGTCAGCTAAGCCAAGCACGGGTGGCGAGTCGATGATCACATGATCAAAACGATTCTTGAGTTCCTCGATCAGGGCTTGGGAACGGGGAGACTCGATGATTTCTGGAGCATCATTGCGAGTTTCCCCCGTGGTTATGACAAAAAAACCGGGCATGGTCGGGTGCGGGGCACGGAGAATGTCATCCACACTCGCCACGTTTTTCTGGCCGGTGAGGTAATCGCTCAACCCCGGACTACGCTCCAAGTCAAAGCTGCGATGTATACGTCCGCGCCGCATGTCACCATCCACCAGGACAACCCGTGATCCGGCCTGGGTCATGGCAATGGCCAGCCGCATGGCAATGGTGGTTTTTCCTTCGCGAGGCCGCGAACTCGTCACCAGGATCACCTTGGTGTCCCGCTTTCCATCGACGCTGAACAAAATGCCGGAACGCATGATGCGGAAACATTCCCCCGTATAGGTTGGGTCAACACGAACTTCCTGCAGGGTCAGATCGTTGGTCACCACGCCCAAGGCTGGCAGGCCCGTCACCTCCTCCAGCTCATCCACCCGCGAGCTCCAGCTTCGAACGCGCTCGAGCAGCAGGGGTACTCCGATGGCCAGGCAGAAACCAACAGCCAGAGAGGCGATCAAACCTTGTATCTTGGACGGTGACATGGGGTCCACCAGCCGGCTTTCCACCGTGGACAAATATTCCACGGAAAACCGATCTTGATTCATGGTGTACGCGGCTGCACCGATCCGTTTCTGGAGTTCTAGTGCTCCCTCATGAGCAGGCAACTGGCTCGCCATGAGGAGGTCACGCTCTCGCTCAAATGAATCGTACTCTTTCTGAAAACGGGCAAACTCAGGGAGTTGGGCTTCGAGTTCCTTTTCCTGGGCGCGCAAGCGCTCGGTTTCGAGGCTGAAGCGGTTCTGCAGCACGCTCAGCTCCCCTTGAAGGCGCGCGTTTAGGTTCTCCAATTCACGATCCAAGGCCACCATCTGGGGGTGGCCTCCGAGAAACTTGCTGGAAAGGTCGATTCGCTTCGCGATCAACTGACGCTGCTGACCCAGCAGACTGTTCCAGTCATCCGTCTTGCCCACCATGGAGGGCACCACCACCACGGTGGAACGCGCCAACCGGGTGCCAGAAGGAGCCGAGGGAACCGAAGAGGGGCGGCCCACCAGGGGTGGCGGGGCCATGGCTGGCGCGTCATCCAGCATGCTGCCAATGGCGGGATACTCTTCCTCGAAGCGCGATAGAACGGAGAGTCTCTCCTCGACGTTCAGTGTGTTATTGGCGAGGGTTTTTTCCACCGTTGCCCGGATTTTGATATGTTCACGGATGCGCAGCAGATCTGCCGGAACCTTGTCCAGTTCTCGTTTTTCGATGAACATCTCCACGGCATTGTGGCTTTCGGAAAAGTTCAAGGCGCTGGATACCTGTTGATCACTGACCCTCTTGAGGTTTTCCACCTCTTCCTTGAACACGGTGTTGAGCAGGGCGCGGCGCCCCTCACGGACCTGCCTCACATAATCGTTGTAGCCCTCCACGATCAGTTTGGGCCAGGCCTCCGCAAAGGCGGGGTAATAGGACCACGTTTCCAGAATCGTGGTGCCCGCGTCAAATTCACGCAGGCGGAGTTTCTGAAGGTATTTGTCGGTGAGGGTCTCGTAGTTGGTGTATCCGGCGGAGAGGCCCATCATTGAGGCGGTATGCTCCTGCACTGAACGATGCAGGAACGCCTGACCAAAGTACTTCGTCTGGAAGCCATACTCCTCAGTGGACGTGATTGGCAGGCCAAGGGAGTAAACTTTGATGAGCGCCCGCGTGTAGTAAACAGAACGCGTGTAAACGTAATAAAGCAGACCTGCGGCCAGACCCAGCAGCATCAAAAGATACATCAGCCGCAGGTGCCGGATAAACCCCAGGCTGACGGACACCAGCTTCTGCCATCTGGCCGCAATCGTTTCTTTGGGAGGGCTTTGAGTCACAGGGGCAGGTCAAGTTAAGATCTAATCAGGGGCCTCGTCACATTAAAAGCCGAATATCTTGGCGGGCACATTGATGATGTCTCCAGACTGCAACTCCTCGTCGCGTGCGCGACCTTCTTCCACGGCCTTCAAATCCAAAGGCAGAGTGTAATTTCCCTGATCGATGGTTTTTCGCACGATCGTCACTTTTTTCTTGTTGGCAAAAGGGCCGACCCCCCCGGCATGCACGATGGCATCCAGGCAAGTGACGCTGCGCCCGCGCACGCTAGGGATTTCCTGCAGGCCCTGCTTGGCCACCTGGCCATACATGTAAACGGCCACTTTGCCCCTTCCTGATGCATCCATGCCATCTCCAAACACCATGGAGGTGTCCACGATGACCGTTGCCTCCTTCAGCTGGGTTTTTTGCAGGCGCCCTTTGATGTTGCTCTCAATTTCTCGGGTCGTCTTGCCGACCGCCTCAACCCGGCCGAGACGCGAGATGATGACATCCCCGGTCTGGCGAACTGGATATTTTCCATCGAGTGTGGAGTCTTCGAGTACATACAGTTCCAGTGTGTCGCCCGGGCGGAAGGTGAAACCGGGTCCCACTTGACGCGAGTTGCCCTCCTGTGTCCAAGGGCGGTCGGCAGTACCCTTGGTGACGGGGGAACTGCCCGTGCACCCGGTCATGCAGAGAGTGGTACAAAGAAACAATGAGCGAATAAAATGAGAAATAAGCATGGGGGATTTGAACGTAAAAATAGTTATTGATCATCGAATCAATGCAATCAAATGCAACTGTGACTTGAGGGCATTTCAGAGCGCGGCTGCTGCTGAAGATGACGAAGGCATTCCTGAGATGAAATGGTCATCATTTCGAGAAGGGAAATGTCTATCGCCAGTTCTGCCATCTTACCGATTGACATGGGACTGATTCCCTTCCACCCGTCGTTTAGACTTCTCTAAACGATGCCTGCCAACGCCATGACCCCCCCCGCCCCGTTAGGTCGGTCATGGCTGCGTGAAAAAAAGCGCTTCATCCTCGCCGCCGGTCACACGGCGCACGGCTTTGGTCTGGGGCGTCAGGTGGGGAGATGTTACGCGCTTCTCATTCTCGCCGCCCGTCCCCTCTGCCTGGGTGAAATGGCGCTCGGACTCAGCATCAGCAAGGCCAGCGCCAGCATCACGCTGCGCAGGCTCGCCGCATGGAGACTGGTGCAACGCGTGCCGGGCGAAGAGGGGCGAAGGGACTACTATCGCATCGACGGAAACTTCGCCAGCGTCATCCGTGAAGGGTTGCTGCCCATGGCGCAGGGCAAACTGGCCAGTGCCGGAGTGATGCTCGACGACATGCTACGCTCCGCACCAGCGTCGGCAGGCAACGCGGATCGTGGATCCACCGGATCGTTGGCTGATTCAGTCGATGTCCGGCAGTTGTTGCAGGAGGCGAAAGCGCTTCAGGAGAAATTGTCCTTCGTATTGAACAGTGGTTTGGCTGCCCGTTTTTTTTAGTTCGCAGTCCTTGGCCCCATGTGGACCCAGCATTCAGATTCCAAGACGAGCCGAGGCCACAGCCCTGTGACCAACGGCGGCAGCTTGGCTGATTCCGCGCTTTTTGAGCACTGAATATGAAAGGCATTCTTCTTGCTGGTGGTAGCGGAAGCAGGCTTGCGCCTGTGACAAAGGCCGTCAGCAAGCAACTCCTGCCCGTCTATGACAAGCCGATGGTGTATTACCCCATGTCGGTTTTGATGTTGGCTGGAATCAGAAACATTCTGCTCATATCGACACCGGACGATCTGCCTCTCTACCGAAGGCTTTTAGGCGACGGCTCACAATTTGGGGTCTGCTTGTCGTATGCTGAGCAGCCTCGGCCCGAAGGGTTGGCCCAGGCATTTCTGATTGGAGAAGAATTCATTGCCGGTGACCCTTGTGCCATGATCCTGGGGGACAATCTCTTTTACGGCCAAGGCTTTTCACCTAGGCTGCAGCTTGCAGCTCGGAGACCAGGAGCGACTGTTTTTGGTTACCAAGTGAATGACCCCAAGCGATTTGGGGTGGTCGAGTTTGATGATGCGGGACGGGCGATTTCTATCGAGGAAAAGCCGCAGCGTCCGCGCTCTAATTTTGCCGTGACAGGTTTGTACTTTTATGACGAGCAGGTGGTGGACATTGCCAGAAGAGTCCGACCTTCTGCGCGAGGAGAGCTGGAGATCACCTCCATCAATCAGGAATACCTCCGGCGTGGGCAGTTGCATGTGGAACAGCTAGGGCGCGGCCACACGTGGCTGGACACCGGAACCATCGATTCTCTGCTTGAGGCATCTCAATTCATCCGAACCATTCAAAGCCACCAGGGATACTTGGTGGCCTGCCTGGAGGAAATCGCTTTTCAATCGGGCTGGCTTGATGAAAACGAGTTACGGGATGCGGCAAACAAAATGGGGGCCAATGCCTACTCCCAATATCTTATGCGCCTCCTTTCATCCCGCAGTCACCCGGATAACAATGCCGTCTCGGTAATGGGTGCAGGCGGACTGATCTCATGCTCGGAATCCGATGGCTAGAATAATGCACCTGTTAAAATCCCTCATAGGTCCTTGGAATGACCTTTGGGTGAATCGTGAACTCATTTGGGTGCTCTTTGCACGTGATCTGAAGGCGACCTTTCGCGGCAGCATGCTCGGTTGGCTATGGCTCCTTCTGCCTCCGCTGGCCACGGCCGCCATCTGGATCATGCTGAATAAATCTCGCGTCGTCACCTTCTCTGATCCCACTGTGCCATATCCCTTGTTTGTGCTCACCGGGACCGTCATCTGGACGGCATTTACCCGGGCCGCGCTGTTGCCGCTGCAGATTTTCCAAACCTCAAAGCCCGTTTTCACGAAGATCAAAGTCTCGCCCGCCGCCTTTCTTGCCGTAGGGCCGCTACGATCCGCCTTTGACGGCACCATTTTCCTACTCGTTCTCGCAATTTTGTTTCCCGTCTTTCATCATCAACCGCCTCTTACCGTTCTGATGCTGCCTGTGGCCATGCTGCTTGCCGTGGCTCTTGGCACAGCTCTGGCCTGGATGTTGATGCCTCTGGCCGCCCTCTACACAGACATTCAGCAGGCTCTCCCGCTCCTCTTCTCTGTGCTCATCTACCTTGCCCCCGTTGTCTATCCTCTGCCTAAAGACGGGTGGATGCGTGATCTCATGCTGTGGAATCCCCTTACCGCCGTCATCAGTGCCTCACGAGACTGGGCATTCACTGGTGCCACTCTCTGGTGGCCGGGACTTCTCATTGCTTTGGCTCTGTCACTGGCACTTTGCTGGCTCTCATTGTTTCTCATGCGCCTCATGATGCCCCATCTCGTTGCCCGAATGGGCATGTGAAAAAAAGACGCACTCCAGACCATGGGCGAAGTTCTCATCAGCGTGAAAGGCGTCGGCAAAAAATTTTGCCGCGATCTCAAGAAGTCCCTCTGGTATGGCCTCTGCGATGCCGCCGCGAGTGTCGTGCATGGCCAAGAGCACCGGAGCGAGGTGTTACGTAAGGACGAATTCTGGGCAGTCGAAGATGTCTCCTTTGAAGTGAAACGCGGCGAGTGCATCGGGCTGATTGGAAAAAACGGCGCGGGCAAGACCACCATCCTCAAAATGCTCAATGGCCTCATTTTGCCAGATCGAGGACAGATCGAGATGCGCGGCAGGGTAGGGGGGCTCATCGCCTTGGGCGCAGGCTTCAATCCTTTGCTCACCGGCAGAGAGAACGTCTTCGTCAACGGAGCGATCCTTGGAATGAACCGTCGCACCATCGAAGCACGCTTGGATGAGATCGCAGCCTTCGCCGATATCGGCGCTTTCATGGATGCGCCGGTGCAGAGTTACAGTTCCGGTATGTCCGTGCGCCTCGGTTTTGCCGTTGCCGTTGTCCTCGTAAAGCCGGACATACTTCTTCTCGATGAAGTGCTGGCTGTCGGGGATATGGGGTTCATCATCAAATGCCTCAATGCTGTGCGTGAGCTTGCACGTGACTGTGCTGTGGTCTTTGTCTCGCATAACATGCAATTTGTCTCCTCATTTTGCACCCATGTTCTCTTGTTGACGAAAGGACGCGTCCACGCTCATACGGAGTCAGTGGCCGAAGGGGTTGAAGCCTATCTTCGGCTTTTCCCTATGCCGACCGAAGCAAGCGGTTCTGGTGGCGCAGCATTTTCACATGTTGTCCTTCGACAAAATGAAGGGCAGAAGATTGACACCCTCGCCCAAGGCGAAAGCGCTACGTTGGAGTTTTATCTGAAATGTGACCCCGGTATCAATGACACGTCGGTCAGCGTCTATGTGATGGATCAAGCACAGACGCCAATCATCTGTTATCCGGATATACCCCACTCCCTGTCACGCCAAAGCGACGGATCTAGATCTGAGATGTTAAGGATGTCCCTCGGTCGGCTCGACCTCAATGCTGGCCGTTATTCGTTTGTACTGGCTGTTATGGAGAGGGGTAGCGAGCGTTGTTTATGCCGCCAGCAGGGGCTTTTGCCTTTTCAAGTCACATCCACCTCCATGCATTGGGGGAGTATCGTCCGCCAAGTCACACTGCAGCCCTTGCCTAACTCACAATAATGGAATCCTTTTCCTATAGACTCATCTGCCTAATCCTTGATGCTCAGTTCAATGAACTGTCGAACAATCATGACGTTTGGCGTTTTGGCCCTGAACGTAAAAAAGAGAAGGGCTGGAAAGAGTGGTTGCTCGCCCTATTTCGGCGGTTGGGTTTTTACCGTCGTGGCTACCTCTGTCCTCGAAGCATGCCTCAACGTCTCGCAGTTTGGGCGGAGCACTTTCCAGGCCTTGAGCGGCTTTACGCGCGTCTCGATGAGGCCTCTCGTGAATTGTTGGTAAATGTCGTTGCCTTCAGAGCCATGGGGAAACGCCATATCCGATTGCCACTTTCATGCGCCGCCTTCAATCAGGACTATGAGCGTGTCGCCTCTCTTGCCGATACAAAGGGTGGCCAGCCTGTAAAAGTCGGTGATTTTGAACTTGTCAAACACGATCTAACATCCCTTGGCTGGAATGTACGATTGTTCATGCCGCTTGGTTCACCAACCATCTCATATGTGATGGAGCAATACTCTCAGCCTCAGCATGGCATCCGTGTGAAAGAGGGAGATTATGTTATCGACTGCGGTGGCTGTTGGGGGGACACAGCCCTTTACTTCGCTCATTTAGCAGGAGAGGCGGGACGTGTTCTGGCTTTCGAATTCATGCAAGAGAATCTCGATTATTTTCGAACGAATCTAGAACTCAATCCTTTGTTAAAGCCTCGTATAGAAATCGTTCCGCACCCAGTCTGGAGCCGCTCTGGTGTCGAAATGAATTTTGCGTCCAGTGGTCCCTCCGCTCACGTGAAGGAAGCTGGCGATTTAGCGTTCAGTCACATTTCTTTGAGCATAGATGATGCCGTGAGTCAGTATTCAATGCCTCGGGTAGATTTCATCAAGATGGACATTGAGGGGGCAGAATTTGATGCTCTACAAGGCGCACGCCAAACCATCATTCAGCACCGGCCTGATCTGGCTCTTTGCGTTTACCATTCGGCAGCGGATTTTACCCGCCTGGCCGACTTTGTGGATGGTCTCAATCTCGGATACCGCTTCCATTTGGGTCATTTCACGATGCATGGAGAGGAGACCGTGCTTTTTGCCACCGCACGCTACATCTGACGTCATCCAGCGATGAAGCTCGCCATCATGCAGCCCTACTTCCTGCCCTACATCGGCTACTTCCAGCTCATTGCTGCGGTGGACCGCATCGTGTTGCTGGATGATGTGAATTATATCAATCGAGGCTGGATCAACCGCAATCGCATCCCCCTTAATGGTCAACCTGCATGGTTCACCATGCCACTCGTCGCCGCGAGTCAAAACAAACTCATCAACGAGATTGAAATCCTCCCTGATGACGGCTGGAAAAGCCGCATGACCTCGGCCATAAGCACGGCTTACAAAGCAGCGCCTCAGTATGCCAGTGTCATGCCCATCCTTGAGCATCTGCTCGCCAGCGCCACCGGCAATCTCAGTGCCTTTCTGCATCATAGCCTGCTCACCGTTTGTGACCACATCGGCATCCGCACCCAGATCATTCCCACTTCAAGCGTGCATCCGAAAGGTGAGTTGAAAGGTCAGCAGCGGATCCTCGACATCTGCCGTCGCGAACAAGCCACCACCTATGTCAACTTGCCGGGAGGTCGTGGGCTGTATGAAGCCATTCACTTTGATGAAAACGGCATCAGTCTCCGCTTCCTCAATCCCGCCTTCTCCACACTCAAAGTCAGTCACAGCACTGCGGAAGGCCCGGATTTATCCATTCTCGATCTACTCATGCTCAACGAACCCGACGTCGTGCTCGAAGCTGCCATGAGTCACAGCCTGATCACTCCCTAAAGTCCACCTCATGACCCTCGAAAAAGTATTCGCCGAAGTCTTTGCCATCCCTGAATCGAGCGTGAACGACGCCTTGGAACTGCGCCAGATCAACTCCTGGGATTCCATGAGTCACATGGTCCTCATCTCGCGTATCGAAGAAGTCTTCAACATGCAGCTCACAGGCGACGAGATCGCCGATCTGAACAACGTCGGAGATGCACGCGCAGCACTTCGCTCCCGCAATCTCATACCATGAACCTCGCTGAAGCTCAGGTCATCATCACCGGTGGTGGTCGTGGCATTGGCCGCCACCTCGTCGCACGACTTGCTGAAACAGCTGCGCGCGTCGCCGTCTTGGAGCGTGATGTTGAAGCCTGTGCTGCATTAAATGCGGAATTGCCTGACAAGGTCATCGCCGTGCCTTGTGATGTCACTAATTCCGAAGCCGTGAAGACCGCCTTGCAGCAGGTTTTCGACTCTGGCTTTGAGCCTGACGCTCTCGTGAACAACGCTGGCATGATCTACAGTTCACCACTGGTGAACATTCTCTCTCGCCAGGACCGCGTTCACTCCGTGGACATGTGGCATCAGGTGCTCTCAGCCAATCTCCACTCCGTGTTTTACGTCACTGGCCAGGTAATTGATCGCATGATCAGCCGCCGTAAAAAAGGCGTGATTGTTTCAATCAGCTCCATCTCCGCCAAGGGCAATCCGGGCCAGTCCGCCTACTCCGCCGCCAAGGCGGGCGTGAATGCACTCACCAGCACCTGGGCCAAGGAACTCGGCCCTCTAGGCCTTCGCTTTGCCGCCATTGCACCAGGCTTTCTAGACACACCGTCCACGCGCGCCGCCTTGAGTGAGTCCATCATCGCCCGCCTCCAGCAGCAGGTTCCTTTGCGCAAGCTGGGTGATGTTGAGCATATCTTTCTGGCACTGCGCCATATCATCGAGAACGACTACCTCACAGGCACCGTGCTCGAGGTTGATGGCGGCCTCGTCATTTGAGGTCGCTGCTGACAAGTCCCATGGCTTTCATTTCCAATCTTCCTTTGGCTCATCATGAGATCGTGCGGCAGCATGGTCAGCGATCAGCCTTGAAGTATCCCGCCACCGGTGAGTCGGTCACTCATGCCGAGCTTGCGGAAATGGCAGGCCGCATCGCTGCCACACTCCACTCGCGTGGCATCCGTCAGGGTGAGGTGGTCGCCTTTTTCCATGACAAAAGCCCGGCCGCCTATGCGGCCATGCTCGCCTGTCTGCGGCTCGGCGTGCTCTACACCAACCTCGATCCCGACAGCCCCTGGGAACGAGTGAGAAAAATTCTTGGCTCATGCCAGCCGCGACTGATCATCAACGCGTTCGAGTCACTGCCCCATGAGGCCTCTCTCAAGGAAGTCGCCATCGCTGAAGTCCTGCATTTACGAGGTCTGGAGAACGTCTCCGCTGAACTGCCCGACATCAAAGGCATCAGCGGCAGCACTCCCGCCTACATCATGTTCACTTCAGGCTCGACCGGAATGCCAAAGGGAGCGGTGATGTCTCACGCCAACCTGCTGTGGTTCACCTCCTGGGGGAGAGATCGCTTCCAAATCACTCCGGATGATGTCCTCACCAACGCCAACCCGATCTACTTCGACAATTCAGTCTTCGATTTTTACACGGCCATCTTCTCAGGTGCCACTCTGGCCCCCATCACCTCCGCTCAGGCGCGTGACGCACGGCTCCTGGTGAAGTTGATCAATGAAGCGCGCTGCACTGTGTGGTTTTCGGTCCCTTCACTGCTCGTCTATCTGCTGACGACGCGCGCCCTGAGCCCAGCGGATTTTCCGACCGTGAGGAAAATCATTTTTGGGGGGGAGGGCTTCCCCAAGCCGAAGCTCAAGCAGCTCTTCGATCTCCTCGGCCACCGCTGCGATCTGGAAAACGTGTATGGCCCTACCGAATGCACCTGCATCTGTTCAGCTCACACCATCTCCGCAGCCGATTTCGAGGACATGCAAAACCTCGCCACGCTTGGGCCGCTCGCGCAAAATTTCGACCATGAGATTCTCGCCCTGGATGAATCTGATCCTGATTTCGGCGAGCTTTTCCTTCGTGGGCCTCAGGTGGGTCTTGGCTACTATCGTGACACCGAGCGCACGACGATGTCCTTCATCCAGAATCCGCGGCACAGCGACTACGCCGACATCGGCTACCGCACCGGAGACCTTGTACGTCGCGACTCGCGCGGCTGGTTGCATTTTAAAGGCAGGGCTGATTTCCAGATCAAGCACATGGGCTACCGCATCGAACTGGAGGAAATTGAGGCCGCGCTTGGCACCCTGCCCGGCGTGCGTGAGTGCGCTGTGATCTATCAGCGCCTCAGCGAAGGTCTTGGCCAAATTCTTGGCTATGCCGCCATGGGCGCAGCCCTGCCATCCGATGAACTGGTGAAAAAAGTCGCCGCCATCGTTCCTCCATACATGGTTCCGCGCCGCATCACCGCCATGGACGCCCTGCCCAAGAACGCCAACGGCAAAATCGACCGCGTGGCTTTGCTCACACTCGCCTCATCACCGCCATGAAACCCATCATTCTCTTTGGCACCGGCAAGATCGCCGAGGTTGTGCTCCACTTCCTCAGACAGTCCCAGGATCGAACCGTCTCCGCATGCACGGTGGATCGTGCATTCGTGCCCGGTCCCGAGTGGCTTGGATTGCCGGTCATTCCATTTGATGACATCGCACAAAGCCATCCGCCGGCGGAATATGACATGTTTGTCGTCCTGGGTTACCAGGACATGAACGCCCTGCGCGCCGCCAAGTGCGCCGAAGCGCGCACACTCGGCTACACATTGATTTCGTATGTGCATCCACAATCAGGTCTGCCCGCCGACTGCGTGCATGGTGACAACTGCTTCATCATGAACCACACCATGATCCACCCATGTGTGAAACTCGGAAACAACGTCTTTGTCTGGAGCGGTGCCATGATCGGCCATCACAGCGTGATTGGTGACAACTGCTGGCTTACCTCCTGCACCAATATTTCAGGGGTCGTCACCGTCGGCGAAAACAGTTTCTTCGCCGTCAATAGCACGATCGGCAATGGGGTCGCTGTCGGAAAGAGTTGCTTCATTGGAGCCAACGCTCTCGTTACTCAATGCACTGGTGATGACCAGGTGTTCATCACTGAAAGCACCAAGCCTTTCCGGCTGACCAGCCGCCAGTTCATGCGCATGTCGCGCTTCTCAGACCTGTGAGCATCGTTCTGCCAGAATTTCCCGCAGGATACACGCTGACCACGCTACGTCTCACGCTGCAAGCGCCGCGGGCGGAAGATGAGTACGCCCTTTGGCTGCATGTCACCGACCCTCGCATCACCACATTTCTTGCCGGGGAACCGCATCGAAACCGATCATTCTTTTTAGCACCGGCAAAATCGCCGAAGTCATACATAGCGTGATCGGCGATGACAGGTGGCCCACTTCCTGTTGCAACGTCGCCGGAGGTGCCACACTGGGGAAAAGCAGTTTCCTCGCGGTCAACAGCACGATTGCTCACGCAGACATTGTGGGATCCTCGTAAAAAAGAGCTCTAAGTATAAGTTACAAACCTATGAAACCTAAAATTAAAAAAGTAGAGAATTCTGAAAATTTTGATTTTCGCGATTTCTATGCACAGCGCGATGATAAATTTTGGCGGGAGGTGGATTCAATTATTCAGGACTATCATCTCTCAAACAAGAATGTCCTCCAGCAGTTCATGGTCTTCACTCAGCGTAGGGATATTGTCCAAACTTTGGCTTACCATGAACTTTTTTCACTCATAAAGGACAAACCCGGATCGATTGTTGAGGCGGGTGTATTCATGGGAAATGGATTATTTACATGGGCCAAGTTGATGGAAACATTTTGTCCCGGTGACCGTGGGAGAAAAGTTTATGGTTTTGATAACTTTAAGGGTTATGAGGCAGGGGCGAAAAAAACTGATTCCACAGGGGTTGATTACATCAAAAGTCTGATTGGAGATTTCAAAATAGATCAAGAATTTGTTGAACGAATGATTCGACTGCACAACATGGACAACTTGATTGCAGGAGTTGAAAGAGTAAAACTTTATGCGGGAGAGCTGTCCACAACGATTCCGCATTTTATGAAGTCCGAGGAAGGGGTTCGCATTTCTCTCCTCCTAGTGGATTTGAATCTTTATGCTCCAACACACTATGTTCTCAGTAAGCTATATCATCGCGTAATTCCTGGCGGGATTGTAGCCCTTCGTGGATATGGTGTTAGACCTTGGGAGGGCGAAAGTAGGGCTGTAGATGAATTCCTTGAGCAAAATAAAATTACAGAAGTCTCAAAGTTTTCATTTTCACCATATCCGGCCATTTACTTTCTTAAACAATGAAGCCTAAATTAAATCTAAACTATTGCTGCCCGGAAACACATCAAAGCCTTGTTTTCGAGGGGACATTTGATTCCTTGGGAAAACCCGTTGAGGGTCTTTTTTGCTCAACAGATGGCAACAAAACTTACCCGGTTAGGTCTGGAATACCCGATTTTATTTTTCCAAAAGCCGATTGTTTACCTCCAAGTGATTTGCAATCATTAGAATGGTATAAGAACAACGCAGCAGTTTATGACGATTTTTTACCATTGACATTTGAGACCTTTAATTGCAGTGAGGAAACTGAACGAGAACACCTTGTGGATTTGCTTCAGATAAAAGGAGACGAGGTTGTTCTGGAATTTGGCTGCGGAAGCGGACGGGATTCAGAACGAATTGCCAAGAGAATGAATGAAAATGGTAAACTTTTTCTTCAAGATATATCCTGCGACATATTGAAATTCGGCATTCAAAAATTCAAAGAAATAAAGTTAATGCCAGAAATAGAGTTTTCTTTGGCAAATGGTTATTATCTTCCGTTCGCTGATCAAACTTTCGACCGTGTCTTTCATTTCGGTGGTTTGAATACATTTGGAGACCAGAAAAAGACCTTTCAAGAAATAGTAAGAGTTTGCAGGCCAGGAGCAAAGGTTGTTATCGGAGATGAAAGTATGCCTCCTTGGCTGAGGGATACCGAGTTTGGTAGGGTCTTAATGAACTCAAATCCTCATTACAAATATGGTTTGCCTTTGGACCACCTTCCGGTAGAGGCTCGCAATGTCAAATTCGAGTGGATTATAGGGGGTGTATTCTATGTGATCTTATTCGAAATCGGTGAGGGAATGCCATACGCTGACCTCGACTTCGAGATACCGGGCTCCAAAGGTGGGACACATCGCTCTCGATATTACGGCCACATTGAGGGGGTGAGTCAAGAGGCGCGTGAACTAGCTTCTGAAGCCAGAAAAGTCACCGGAAAAAGCATGTATCGTTGGCTTGACGATGCCATCAAGGCAGCAGCCAAAAAAGACTTACACATGTGATTCTTGTATGTTGAAATGGATTAAAAAAGGTCTTATTTTTAGACCCGATGGTTCGAAATCGTGGATGAAAACCCACGCGCAAGTTCCTTACACTTTGGAATTAGAAAATGTCCTGCGGACGTATTTTTCCACAAGGGAGCAAATCGACGACAGGAGAATGTTTCGAAGCTACAGCGGGTTTGTCGATCTGGATAAGAATGACTTGAGGAGAATTGTAAATATAAGCCAATCACCCATCGTTCCGCTGGGCGGTAAGGGGGAATTTGATGAGTTCGG
>JBIIUD010000150.1:0-6625 GCA_044340175.1 Verrucomicrobiaceae bacterium | reverse complement strand
GCGAGAGATGGCGCTGCGCTTGGCGGGGGGTAGGAGGGGGCTGAAAGTGATGGTGTTGCTGCGCAACACGCCAAGGGGGACAGTGATGAGTAGTTTTTCGGCCTCAAAGACGTTGCCGTCCTGGGTCAAGACGCGTGCGGGTGTGCGTGCGTGTTCGATGCGATGAATTCTTTGGCGGAGTCGGATGTCGAGTCCTGTGGCGAGGTGGGCGGGCACCTGATCGTAACCGCCGAGGATCATTTGGTCGCCTCCGACAGCGAATTCTTCGTCCTCGTCGAAGGCGAGCAAGGAGATGCGGCTGAGGTCTTCGGCGAGGTCGCCTTCGATCTCTGCGGCGAGGGAGGCGCGCAGGTCGAGTCGGCGAGTGTTGGAGAGTCTTCGGTGCCGGGAAAAGGCATCGAAGGCACTCAAGAGGCTGATGGTCGTCTGGGAGTTTTCGAGTTGTTCTTTGTGGACGTCGATCATCCACTCGTAGGCATCGCTGACGAGCGAGTACAACCTGTCCTCTTCTTTGGTGCTGAGAGGAAGGCCATTGCGGAAGAGGGCACCGGAGTCGGCGCTGAAGGGGGTGGTGGGCCAGTTTTGGCTGCGGGCTAGGCGCCAAAGCGGGTTTGTGTTACCGGAGTCATTGCGTTTCCCATGAATGAATTGGGCGCCGAGTTCGATGGGGAGACCACCGAAGAGAGAGCGATTGGTGTGGACGCGTCCGCCGATGCGAGTGGCGGCTTCGAGGACGGTCACTGGATGGCCGGCGGACTGGAGAGTGCGTGCGGCGGTGAGGCCAGCGACACCGGCGCCGATCACAAGGACGCGGGGGCGGGAAGCGGCGAGGACAGGGTTAGGGTACGGGAGGAGTGCTGAGGACGCGGCAATGCGGAGAAGTTGGCGGCGAGAAAGCGGCGTCATGGCGTCGGGGGGAAGGACTTGGCTACAAGGTTGGCTGAGAAAATAGAATGATCAACGCAAATAGGTTGCGTATTGGGCGCTGTGGAGATGCGATCCTGGCTCGTGCCAACTGGGCGTGTGGAAGGCAAAAAAAACGCGCATGAGTGTGAGCTCATGCGCGGGTGGGAAGCGGGAGGTATTGCCCGATGGGTAGCTTTTTGTCAGGTATCAGCCGTGGCAATGGCAGGCGTTTTCACAGCAGCCTTCGCCAGACGTGTGGCCATCTGCGCAGGCGGTGCTGCAAAAGTCTTGGCCATTTTTTTGGACGTGGTGGCCTTCGCGGACTTCGCATTCGCAGTCGGGGCAGGCACATTTGGATAGGGTAAGAGTACTCATAGCGCCAATATATGAACATACGCTCAGATATTTGTCAATTGTAAAAGGGGGTATCCACATGCATGATCATTTCATGTCAAAAAAAGCCGTATCGCTTCCCGCCCGCTCGTTGCCCAAGAAAAAGGCGATTGTGCCTTCTGTTGCTGTAGTGGTGGGGGATGAGGCCGCGTTATGCACTGAGCATCACGTGCATGCCAAAGCGCTTTTGCTGGAGCCTTTGGAGGTGCCGGAAGCGCAGCGGATGGCGGAGTTTTTTGCGGCGCTGGCGGATGCGACGCGTCTGCGTCTCGTCTCACTGCTCGCGGTTGAGGAATGCTGCGTCTGTGACTTGGCGGAGCGGTTGGGCATGACCGAGTCCGCCATCTCTCATCAGCTGCGAGCCTTGCGTGCAGCCCGTCTGGTCAGCTACCGCAAAGAAGGGAGGCAGGTGTTTTATCGCCTGCATGACCACCATGTGGTGGAGCTTTACCGAACGGTGCAGGAGCACCTTGCGGAGTGAGTGTGCTCAACCTTTGCGGAACGACTACAGCTCCTTGATGCTGATGTTTTTCAGTTGCAGCGGCAGCGCGTGGTCTTGAAAACCGATGTAGCCTTTGGCGGGGCGTTTGCCGAGTTCACCTTGAGTCAAGTCCACTTCGTTGACGGTCTGGCCATTGAGGATGACCGTCAGGTGGTTGGCTTTGACGGTGATCTTAAAGTGGTTCCATTCGCCAGCGAGTTTGGCGGCGCGTTTGGTGGGTGGGATGCGGGGGATGATGCCGCCGCTGTCATGATCATTGAGTGGCTTCTCGGCTGGCCAACTGCCGGAGTCAAAAATCTGAACTTCGATGCCCTGCTTGACCGGGTCTCCTTTATCGCCCACGCGGAAGTAAAAGCCGCTGTTGCCTTTCTCCTGGACCATGTAGTCGAACTCGATTTCGAAGTCGCCATAAGCTTTGGTGGACCAAAGGTAAGAGCTCCAGCGTGCCCAGCCTTTTTCGCCCTCACGTGGTGTGAGTGTGGCGACACCGTCTTTCAGTGACCAGTTGCCGGTGGTGGTCCAGTGATCCGCGAGATCGGACGTGAGCAGTGTGACCGGATCTCCTGCGGACAGCGAAGGAGCGAGCGATAGAAAGGCGGCGACGAGGGTGAGTTGGAGCTTCATGATTGGGGGTGGAGTAACAGTCGAAGTCAGGGGATTCTTTCGGCGAATTGTTTGGGGGCTCCCAGCGCTGCTTTCGATTCCAAAAGAGGGAGGGCGAGAGAAACTGCGTCTGTTCCGAGATCTAAATCGAACGCAAGGCATGGGGACGACAACCTTCGGTTTGTGATCGGTGGATGGCTTTGGAAACGTAACTCATGAGTGGACGCGACGATTCCTTCTTCTGACCAACACAACTACGGCAAGCACGACATCGTCACCTGCAATGAATGTGGGGAGAGTTTCGTGTGCTTGTGCAATCGTGCTGCTGAATGCCCCTGTGCTCAAGTGTGCCTGAGTCGTGATGAGTCGGAGTGGATTGGCTGGCAGACCGGAAATGAGTGTGTTTGCCAGACCTGCCTGCTGCGTTTTCGTGATGCAGCACGGCTGGTGCTTGATCCTGCTACGCCTGCTCCTTTGGTTTAGACCGGTTCTCGAAATGCTTGTCGCATTGCCCAGCGGCGGAGCGGGCTCATTGGCGGCGTCAGCCGCTTGCCGGCTATTGATTTAATAGCGGGCTGCGCGACTTCCTTGCCACTGAAGCCGCTGCGCTCGCCGGATCAAAATGACAAGCATTTCGAGAAACGGTCTAGCTTTGCGGGTGTTCGTCCCGAGCCTAGATGATGAGAAAAGTCCACCCCTGCCAAGTGGCAAAAGATCAGCGAGGCGAAGGGTGATGCGTGAATAACTTTAATGCAAAATACTTGCGATAGTTACTATTCGGGGATTACTTGTCGCTCGTTATGCAAGTGGCTTGCGTTAAGTAATCATGAAAGCGATCCCATCTTCCGTCATGCTCGTGGGCCTTGAGTCTGTGGGGAAGTCGGCTTTGTTTCGCGGGCTGACGGGGGAGGCCACTGGGGATGAGGCGAATGTGAGGGGGAGCACGGTGGTCTGTCGTCGGTGCCGGGTGGCGGACTGTGGGTGTGAGGTGGTGGATACGCCGGGGATTCGGGTGAGTGGGGATGCGGAGACGACACAGATGGCGTTGAGGGCGGTGGGTGAGGCGGATGTGGTGCTGCTGGTGGCGCGTGGCACGCATGCGGTGAGCGAGGTGGCAACGCTCTTGCAGGAGCTCGATTTGACTCAGAAGAAGTCGGCGCTGGCGATCACGTTTAAAGACAAGGCCCCCGCGCAGATTGAGGCGTTGGCGCAAGTGTATCGGGAACGACTGGGAATACCGGTGGTGGTGGTGAATGCGCGAGAGTTGGATGAGAATGGGCGGGGGAGAGTGTTGGAGGCGATTGAGGGGGCGACGGCGATGAGGGGGCAGCAACTGTTCGGGCAAGCTGGAAGCTTGCCCCACCTTCAGACGGATCCGCAGGTGACGCTTTTTGAAAACAAGCGTGTGGGGCCCTGGCTGGCGCTGGGGTGCATGGCGTTGATGTTTGCGGTGCCGGTGTATGCGGCCTATGCGTTTGCGAGTTGGGCGCAGCCGATCGTTGATGAACTGGCGATTGCGCCGCTGAAGGCGCTGGCGGAGGGCTGGCCTGAGTTGTTGCAGGTGATGCTGACGGGGGGGTATGGTGCGATCACGCTGGGCTGGTATTCGTTTCTCTGGGCGTTTCCGGTGGTGTTGCTGATCAGTATGAGTGTGGCGTTAGCGGAGGAGACGGGGCTGAAGGACCGGATCACGACAGCACTCGACCCCTGGCTGCGGCGGGTAGGGTTGAGCGGGCGCGATTTGATCCCGGTGTTGACGGGTTTTGGCTGCAATGTGGTGGCGGTTTTCCAGTCGCGTTCCTGTTCGCAGTGCACACGCGGTGCCTGCGTTTCGATGATCGGTTTTGGCAGCGCTTGCAGTTACCAAATAGGAGCGACGCTGAGTGTGCTGGGTGCTGCGGGGAAACCGGGATTGTTCCTTCCGTATTTGCTGGCTTTGGCGGTGGTGGGAGCGCTGCACACGCGGCTGTGGCATGGGGCGCTGGCGCGGGAGACCCTGCAGCCGCTGCATGAGCGGGCGTTTTTGCAGCGGCCTTCGCTGCGCGCGGTGGCGTGGCGGGTGAAGGCAGCCTTGGGACAATTTTTGAAGCAGGCGATGCCGATCTTCATCGCGATTTGCCTGGTGGCGGCACTGTTAGAACATGTGGGGGTGATGGCTAGGTTGGCGGCGGGCGCGGCACCGCTGATGACGCTGTTTCAACTGCCTGGCGAGGTGGCGCCTGGACTGCTGTTTTCGATTCTGCGCAAAGATGGTCTGTTGACGCTGAACAGTGGAGAGGGTGCGTTGATTTCGGCCCTGACCGGAGGGCAGCTTTTTGTGCTGGTGTGGTTGGCTTCGACTTTCACCGCCTGCTTGGTGACGCTTTGGACGGTTCATCGAGAACTGGGTTGGCAGTTCGCGGGAGCCATGGCGGGCCGGCAGGCGGTGACCTCGGTGGGGGTAGGATTGCTGATGGCTTGGGTGTTATGAAGGAACAGACGATGATGACGGAAGTATTGATCGTGGGGGCGGGTCCGGCGGGCATTGGCTGCGCGCTGGCATTGCAAGCGTGTGGCGTGAAGGTGCAGTTGGTGGATGCGAAAGGGGTGGGGGCGTCGTTTGCGGGGTGGCCGAGGCAGATGCGGCTGCTGACGCCGTCGTTTCACAGCAATGCGTTTGGTGGGGTTGATTTGAATGCGGTGACGCCGGACACGTCGCCGGCAGATTTTTTGCACACGCAGCATCCTGAAGGTCGGGAGTATGCGCGTTACTTGCGGGCGTTGGTGGTGCATCATGGGCTGATGGTGGACGCGCCGACGCGGGTGACGGCGGTGGTGCCGGAGGAGGACGAGGACAAGGACGGTGGGTTTGCGGTGGCGACGGATCGGGGAACGCATCGCGCGCGGTTCGTGATCTGGGCGGTGGGGGAGTTTGGTCGGCCGGATGAAGGCGGGATCGACGGAGCAGAGCTTTGCCGGCACAACAGTCGAGTGCAGGACTGGGATGAGGTGGCGCAGGAGGGAGAGCGGTTTGTGGTGATCGGTGGCTATGAAAGCGGAATCGATGCGGCGGTGAATCTGATGGAGCGAGGTCGGGAGGTGCATGTTCTGTCACGCGGGGAGCCGTGGGGGGTGGATGACCCAGACCCGAGTCGGAGCCTGAGTCCACACACGCGGGACCGATTGAGACGGGCGCTGCTGGAGGCACCGGGGCAGGTGCGTTTTTACAAGAACGCGGACATTCTCCGGGTGACTCAAACACCCGCAGGGTTTGAACTGGTGGATGGGGAAGGGCGGTCTTTCACCAGTGAAACACCACCGATACTAACCACAGGTTTCCAAAGTGCTTTGGAACATCCTCTGATGAGGGCGCTTTGGGATTGGCAGGGCGGTCAGCCGGTGCTCAGTGAGGCCGCAGATGAATCGACGCTCACCCCGGGGCTGTTTTTCAGCGGGCCGTCTTTGCAGCACCGGGGCATGCTGTTTTGCTTCATCTACAAATTCCGCGCGCGCTTTGGGGTGATCGCACGAGAGATTGCAAGGCGTCTGGGCCGGGAGTGGCAGGTGCCTCTGGCCTTGTGGCGGGAGCGGGGTTTCATGATGGAGGATTTGGATTGCTGTGCGGACTGCCAATGCGCGGTTGAGTCGGAGGAAAGCGTCAACCCGGAGGTGTTGGACTATGCGTCGCGGGCTTGAGGAGCGTGGCTTGGTGCTGCCACGGCAGCGCGGGGCGAGCCAACGAGGGTTGCTGAATGACTTCACCCGAGCGCTGGGGCAGCAGATGTTTTATTGGGGACGAGATGTGCTGACAGGAAGAAACCTGCTGCTGGAGGCGGGTTTTGAGAAGCGGGTGTCGATGGGGTTGCAGGGGACAAGCTGTTATCGGCTGCCGTGGCGGGGTGGGTTCATTGAGCTGCATGGGGCCTGTGCGGGATGGTATGCGCCAGCGGATGGCGGGGAGGCTCCGGGGTTCTTGTTCATCCGCACGGATCGGCGTTGTTACGCGCATGACGAGACGTTGGCGGTGGTGCCAGGGCGTTACGACTATGCGACGCTGCGCTCCAGTTCCCTTGCAGAGGTGATGGAGGGGGCGCGATTCTTTGCGCGCTGGCTCACGGGCTATGAGCAGTGGGTGGTGCAGCGCAGAGGCGCGGCTTATCGACAGGAGTGCCAGCAACTCTTTGCCAAGTTGGAGGCAAGCCGCGAGTGGCTGGAGCCTGAGAAAGGAAGGCAGTGGCTGCG
>JBIIUD010000149.1:0-6626 GCA_044340175.1 Verrucomicrobiaceae bacterium | reverse complement strand
TGTCTTATCTGCTAGATGGCATGGGTTTGTCAGGCGGGCGTGGGACTCGAGATATTGACGGCCTATGAACACACCAGTTCAATCCCATCCACCTGAAATCTGTCAATCGATCAAGCTGAGCACTCGGGCGAGAAGGAAGGGCCGGAGAGGAGGATTGGGTTTCAGCCGGGGTGATCAAGGGCGAAACGTCTTTTGAGAGGGCCTCACCGAGTTGGTCCTGGATGTGAAGCGGAGACGGGGTGTGAGGGGATCTGTCGGTGTCGAAGATGAGCTTTATCGGTGTCGCCTGGGCGAGGCCGCAAAACAAGAGTAAGAGGAGCAGATGTTTCACGAAGTCTGGTCTGGATATAAGATGCTGCCTCGGTGTCGAGTTCTTGATAACATCAAACGCTCACCAGTCACTTAGGATCATTGGCGGAGATTTCAAACCAGCTTCTCCCGCATGGCACGGGCAACGGCGGCGGCGCGGCTGCGGACGCCGAGTTTGGTGTAGAGATTGCGGGTGTGGGTGTCGGCGGTGTGGATGCTGATGGCGAGACTGGCCGCGATCTCTTTGGCAGTCAGTCCCTCCGTCATGCAGCGCAGGAGTTCGAGTTCTCGAGGGCTGAGGGCGATGGCGGAAGTCACGGGCTTGGTGAGGCGAGCGAGGAGTTTCACGACGCTAGAGGCGACGTGAGGTGACATGGGCGAGCCGCCATGGTAGGTTTCGACGATGGCTCCGGCGATCTCATCGGGCGTGGAGGTCTTGAGGAGGTAGCCGCTGGCCCCGGCGCTGATGGCCTGGCTGATCTTGGCCTCGTCTTCGAACACGGTGAGAATGACGATGCGGCAGTCTGGGGCGTGCTGATGGATTTCGCCAAGGATATCCAGTCCACTACGACCCGGCAGGCCGACGTCGAGAAGCAGCACCTGGGGTTTTTCGTCGCTCACGGCGAGGGCGGCGAGCATGCTTTCCGCATTGGCAAACGAACGCGGGGCAGCGAGGCCACGCCGGGGCGTGCAGAGGCGTTCGAGGCTGCGGCGGAAGGCGTCGTGATCTTCGACAAACCAAACGCGGATGATGTCGAGATCGTTCATGCGGGTAGTGTTAGGGTGATCCGTGTGCCTTTGCCGGGCTCGCTTTGGATGTTGAGTTTGGCGCGCAAGGTGGCGGCGCGTTCGCGCAGGTTGGACAGGCCGTGGCCGGAACTCTGGTTCGAGGGGTCGAACCCGATGCCGTCGTCGCTGATCTCGACGTTCATGCGGCCACGATTTTGGCTGGTGCGGAGGCGGACATGCGTGGCTCGCGAGTGTGTGGCGACGTTGTGAAGCACTTCCTTGATGAACAAATACAGCTCCCGCCGGGTTTCAAGGCTGGGGCTGTTGGCATGGAACTGGATGTCCATGTCGATGCCACGCAGCAGGCGACGGGCGAGTCCTTGCACGACGGAGCTCCATTCCTCGGACTTGCGATCACTGCGCCGACTGATGAGTCGCACCATGTCGCGCATGGAATCAGCGCTCTCGCGGGCGATGGTCTGGACCTCGACAAGATCGGCGCGCATGCTTTCGGGAGTGGCATCATCCTGAGATGCGTAGGCGGAGATGAGGGCGATGCTGCCGAGGTTGGAGCCGATTTCATCATGCAAATCACGGGCGAGGCGCTCGCGGAGGCGCTCGGCATCCCGGCGGCGCACACGGCGCTGATGAATGAGTCCCCAGATGAAGCCGCCGATCAAGAGCCCACCCGCGGCGATGCTGCCGTGCACAAGCTGGTCCTGACTTTTGGCCTGCAGGGCGATGAGTTTGGTGCTGAGGGCGGCATGTTCGCGTTCTAGGGATTGGCGACGCTGCAATCGCTCAAGCCAGTCGGGCAATGCAAGCAGAGGCCCAATGTTGGCGTTTCCATCCGTGAGCGCGGCGAGGCTGTAGGCCAGATCATCAAGTTGGTCGCTGGCGAATGCCTTGGCGTGAAGGGCGACATTTTCACCTCCGGCAAAGGCCATGATCTCGGAGAGGGCGAGCAGGAAATCGCCCGAGCGCTGCCAAAGGGAAAAGGTGGTCAAGCGGATGGCGCGGACGGGCTTTTTGCTCAGGGCAAAGCTGACGAGATTCGACGCAGGGGTAAGGAAGGTGCGATTCTGGAAGTCGGCGACGATTTGCGGATTGCTAAAGTCTTCGCTGGCGGAGACTTCGAGGTGAAAGCGTTCGGGAAAGCCATAGGCACTCCAGGTGGGCATCTCGCGGCGCGGCATCGGCACGAGCGTGATTTCATCCAGCTCTAATGTGCGTGGCAAGATAATGCCGACATGCTTCTGATCGCGGCCTGACTTGGCAAGAGCGCTGTGAAAGCCTTTCACGACAGGAGCCCCAGGCAGCACGGGGAGGTCCAGAGGCGTGATATGGTCGGTGAGGTTCTCAACGCTCCACGCGGGAGGCTGCTGGCGGCTGGTCGATGCCGTAACGGCCGCACCAAGCGCCACATTACGTTTGCCGGAGAAGACCATCAGTTCTGAAAGCGCAAACACATGCAGTTCGTTCCGTTGCCAGGGCTTGGTGGCTGTGACTCGGATGCGTAGAGCTTTCACAGGCGTGAAGCGTTTTAGCACCGGGAAGCCGTCGGGATTGGGCAGGTCGGCAGAGGATTCGTGGATGACCTGGGAGCGTCCCACGGCATCCGTGATCTCGATGCAGTGACGCAGTGGGAAACCGAAGCAGGTGCCACGACCATCGTCACTGCGCACGGGCACGGGGATGAGAGCGACGGCATCCACCAGCGATTCCCCGGGCAGTTTCACCTCCACCCACAGCGGCTCGTCATCGCCCACCCTGCTGCTCTGGAAGCCCCTGCGGCTGGAGGTGTGCGCCATGCGCGCCTCCGGTAGCAGTTTTAGCTCGGCCTCGATCTCCTGCATGCGTTGGTGCCCTTTTTCAAGCTCTGCCCGCGACCAAAACGCAAGCCGCTCGGTCCACGGTGCAGTGGACTGGGCGAGCAGGCTGGCTGCGAGAAGAGTGACGATTTTCACAAGCGGATGAGTCAGAGGACGTTCGGGCTGATGGACCGATGAATATCTTTGTGACAAGACTAGCATCTCCAGACGATTCTGCCCACCTCCCGTATTTTCGTGAGGGGTCAAGCGGCGATGTTTGCCGCAGAATGTTTTTTTGAGTCAAGATGAAGCGTTTCAATCTCCTCCTTCCAGCACTTACTGCCTGCCTGCTTGTTGGGCTGCTGGCATGGTATTCTGAGACGCCGCCGGCATCACCGGTCGATGTCGCGAAGAAAGAGGTGGGTTCGCCAAAGCCCCCGCCAGTGCTCGAGAAGGCTAAATCACCTCAGGGCCGTCTGAATTCGGTGGCTTCGGGCAGGTTCAATCGGCCGCTGACGGGGTTTTCGGACTTGCGGTTGCCCGAACCGGCAGATTTGCGCTGGCTGGAGCCAGTAGTTGAGCCAGTGTTTGAAGAGTTTCGGCGCTGGACGGAGAGTTTTGGCGCTTCGGGCTTGGATGGGGAGAAGGGCGTGGAGCTGGCTTCGCAGCGGCGTCGAGAGATGCTCGACTTGATTGATAAGAATCCTCGCCGGGCGCTGGAGCTGGCGGTGCCGGAGTCGGTGCGACAATGGCTACCGGCGGGGGTGGTGGTTTTGCTGGAGCAGCGGGTGGAGGCGCGTGGCGATTTGCTGGTGCAGGCGACGACTTCAAGCGATGGCAGTTGCCAGATCACTCGCACGGCGACGTTGCGGGATGGGCGGGTGTTTGATGCACATACCTTCGGGCGTCGGGGAGCGATGCCGACTCGGGACAACATCGCGATTCATGGTGTGGCGTTGGATGGGAAACTAGCGCTCGCGGATTTGCCGGGGCGGGTGTTGGAGCCGATTGAAGTGGCAGCAAGAGTGGCGGCGGGAGTGAACTTGGAAGTCGGAGCTGATCTGGCGGGCACTGCGCCTCAAGCGGATGCCCGTGAGGAAGTGGTGATCGCTTGGGACGACACCCGCATGACCCGGTTCCGTGGTAAGGCTCCGGCTACAGCGGCTTTGATCGATGCGGAGAGCGGGGAGCAATCCGCAGAGTTTGCGACGGACGGGTCCGATCTCGACGGCGTGATCGCGGCTAGCCTTTTGACCGAGGGGCAGAAGACGTTGCTGATCATCCGCGTGGATTTCCCGGACTACCAAGGACAGGTAGTCAGTGATACCACGCTGCAGCAACTCATCGCGGACACGAACACGGTCTTTACCGAGATGTCCTCGGGCAAGGCCAATTTTGCTCCGTTCGGTCAAGGATCAGCGATCACGCCGACGGTGCGAATGCCGAATAACTCGTCGGTTTATGCGAGTCATACGAAGTTCAGCCGAGTTCTGAACGAGGCTCGCACAGCGGCTGCTGCGGCGGGCTACAACTACCTGAACTACACACATGAAGTGGTTGTCATGGGAGCAACGCCGGTCGTGCCAGCCACCGCTGGCATGGCGAATGTGGGAGCGCGAGGTGCGTGGCTACACAACTCCCAGTGGAACCTCAAAACCTGCGCTCATGAACTGGGACATAACTTTGGCCTGCCTCACGCGGGTGCCTGGGACACCGATGACGGCAGCGTGATCGGCCCTGGCGAGGTGTGGGCCTACGGTAATGAGTTCGACATGATGGGAGTGGGCAGTTCATCTGCGTTTCTGCGGCACTTCGGGGCCACGTTCAAAGAGTTCCTCGGCTGGCTGCCCACCACAGATGTGCTGAAGATCACCGCCGATGGCAGCACCACCACTCGCATTCGTGCAGAGGACAAAGTGCAGGCGGATGGGAATCGGCGGGCTCTGGCTGTGGATCGTGCGGCAAGCTCGGACGACTACTGGGTGGAGTATCGGCAGCTCTTTGGCACGAGCTTTGGACTGCGTGATGGCGTGCTGGTGAACTGGGCGGACATCAATGGTGGCTATCAACAACCGCTACTGCTCGATATGAAGCCGAGCACGTTTCAGAAGACCGACTCCGTGCTACCGATGGGCATGACCTTCTCCGACACGGCGGCAGGGATTCACATCACTCCTGTGGCTCGTGGCACAGATGGGGATGGCGTGGCCTGGATGGATGTGACGGTGAATCGCGGCACCTTTGCAGGCAATGTGAAGCCGGCGGTGACGCTCGGCGCTTCGAACACCAATCCAGCAATCAATACGACCGTCACCTTCACCGCCACCGCCAGCGATCCGAATGGCGACACGCTGGCGTATTTCTGGGACTGGGGTGATGGCACGACGACCGCGAACAACAGCGCCACTGCGAGCAAGAGCTGGAGCACTGCGGGCACCAAAACCGTGCGTTGCATCGTCACGGACATGAAGGGCCAGACCACCACGGCATCGCTGCTGGTGCAGGTGGGCACCACCACCACCTTCTCCATTCAAGGCACGGTGAGCACCACGCTGGGCGCAGCCATGCAAGGCGTCGTGGTGAGTGCATCGCCCACGCAGAGCGACACGACGGATGGTGATGGCCTCTATTCCATCACGGGACTCGCAGCGGGCAACTACACTCTCACGGCGACAAAGACGGGCGCCAGCTTCGTGACGAGCGGCTTTACCAATCCGGTGACCGTCGGTCCGAGCCAAGTGGGCAAAAACTTCCTCGCGCCGCCCGGCGCACCCGCCTTCACCGCCGCGATGAAACCGGGCCTCACGGATCAAGGATCGAGCACGGGTGCCATTCCTTTGCCACTCGCTGATGCAGACACCGCGCTGACGTTGCTCAACTTGAGCGGTGTATCTTCAAATCAAGCCATCATCCCAGATGCGAACATTCTATTCGGCACTGCTGGAACGATACGCACCATCACGGTATCCGCCGCTAGCACGGTGAGCGGAACTGTGGACATCACGATCACCGCTGCCGATCCCGAGGGGAACTCCGGCAACTATGTGTGGCCCGTCACGGTGAATGCGAAACCCGTGCTCGCGGTGACGATACCCACCACGGCCGAGAACACGCCTGTGGACATCGATCTGCGTGCTTTTGTCACGGACGACATCACGCCAGATCAGCAGCTCTTCTTTGAGGTGGATCGCGTGCGCAACGGCAAGATGACGCTACTGCCGGATGGCTACACCGCTCGCTTCACGCCGAATCCGAACTTCAACGGCAGCACTAACTATCGCCTCGTGGTGCGTGACCAATCGCTAGGTTCAAGCTTCCGCTTTCTCTACGATTTCGAGCCGCCTGACAGCCACGACGATTCCCTGAGCACGGATCAATCCAACTTCAATCGCACAGGCTCCCTGCAAGCCATCAACAGTGGCACCTTTGCTTATGACGCCAGCGTGCCGCCCGCGCTGGCACCGCAATCTGCCAACGCCCTGGTGCTTGCTCAGAACGGCGCAAGCGGTGCTCGACTGCGGCGCACGATGACCACCTCGGATCACAACTTCAATGACGCGGACTGGACTTTCTCTGCCTGGGTGAAGCGCGGCGGCACGGACACGGAGGATTTTGTCTTCCATCTCGGTGATGGCGATGGTCACGGCACAGAGAACGAGCTGGAACTCTTCTATACCGCAGGCAGCGACGTGCTGAAGCTCCAAAAATGGGGCGCTGGTGGCTTGGAAAAGGAAATCGTCTGCTCCGACATCCCATCCGGCCAGTGGCATCACATCA
>JBIIUD010000148.1:0-6631 GCA_044340175.1 Verrucomicrobiaceae bacterium | reverse complement strand
CCGCCCACATTTGCTGAATCACATCCGGAAACCCAGGCTCAAAAATACCGCCAGTGACGGCTTTGAACGGCGTGCCGAAACCGAGCTCCGTCCGCTTCCACCACTGCTCTTTACCGCGCTCAAACAACCACAAGGTCTTCGGCTCCGCCGTGCTGAAGCGCACGCCACCATCGGTACCGAGAATCTCGATGAACCAGGTGTTGGTGGCTCCGGGCATCAGGCGCTTCATTTCCAAGCGCAGCGGCACCGCCTCACCCGCAATCGTCGTCCAGCTATGCAGCAAGGCATTGTCCCAGGTATCACAAGTCGTGTGGCCACCCTTGCCATCGGGGCGTTGGGAGTAGCCTTTCTGCAGTTGGGCAAACAAACGCTCCGGTTTCCAGCCCAAGCGCAAGGGCAAATGGCAGGCGTGCATGCCTAGGTCATTGAGCACGCCACCCTCACCACAGGTGACATTGAGCCGCTTCCAATTCGCAGCCTTCGTGGGATCCAGATCACTGCTGTGATGAAACCCTGACACCACTTCCAGCACCCGCCCGATCTCCCCTTTGCGCGCGATTTCAAAGGCCCGCTGCGCGCCAGGGAAAAACGGCATCTCCGAGCTGCAGCGCACAAAGCGTCCGCTGCTGGTGCAGGCCTCGGCGATCCGCCTTGCAGAGGGCAAATCAATCCCGAACGGCTTCTCCGCAAACAGGTCTTTGCCCGCCGCCAGCACATCAAGATAAAGCTTCTCATGCAGGTTGTGCGGCACCGCCACATACACCACATCCACCTGCGGATTCGCCAGCAGCTCTTGGTAATCGGTAGTCTTCTGCGTGCAGGAGGGGATGCAATCAAACCACGCCAACGTGGCCGGATTCAGATCCGCCACCGCCGTCAGCACCGGTCGCACAGTCACGTCGGTGAGCGCGCACCAGCGGGCAAATGCACTGGCCATTTCGCGACCCATCAGGCCGCCTCCGATGATGCCGATGTGGATGTCTTTCATGATCAAATCAGTGCGAGGGCTGCTTCTACGGTGGCGTTGTCATGCACCATGGCCATCAGCGCCTGTGTGATGCCCTTGGGGTTCGGATGCTGAATGACGTTGCGACCATACACGATGCCCGCTGCGCCCTGCGCGAGCAGCCCCTGCGTGCGCTCCAAGATTTCCCGATCACTCACCCTTCCACCACCCCGCACCAGCACCGGCACTCCAGAGGCGGCAGCGATCACTTTGTGATAAACGCTGACGTCATCCGTCGGGTCCGCTTTGACGATGTCGGCCCCGAGTTCCACTGCCTGACGCACCAGGTAGGTGATGGCGGTTTCATCGCCATTGACCATGTAACCGCCAGCGACCGCATTGGGTTGAAACACCAGCGGCTCGATCATCATCGGCACCCCATAATGATCCGCTTGGGGCTTGAGACGCAGGATGTTTTCCACGCACTGCGCGTGCACTTCCGGCGCGCCAGGGATCTGGAAAAGATTCACGCACACACAGGCCGCGTCATAACGCACCGCTTGCAGCATGGTCTCTTCAATCATGAGGCTGAAGCGGGTCTCGGGCAATTCTTTGCCGTAAATGTTCGCCACATCTGTGCGCAGCACCAGCGAGGGCTTGAACCGCCCCGGCATCTCCTGCAAATGACGCGCCTGGCCAAGCGTGAGCTGGATCGCATCCGGCGCGGCATCCACCAGAACTTTGATGACCTCCCGCATGTCTTCGATGCCTTGCAGGAAGCCGGGCTGATTGAAAAATCCATGGTCCACCGCGACGTCAAAGCAGCGGTTGGACTTAGCGTTAAAGAGGCGATTGAGACGATACTGTTTCATGGTGGGGCGGGAGTGTGGCAGCAAGTTGGACCTCTGTCATCTGCAACCATAACTCTGAACTCGACTTTTTGATGTGCTCATTCGGAGGATGCCAGCTGCCGTAGGCGCTACGCAAACACCGCTTTCACCACTTTGGGATTTTCCACTCCGGTGAGGCGTTGGTCCAGGCCTTGGAACTTGAAGGTCAGGCGCTCATGATCCAAACCGGCCGCCGCCAGCAGCGTGGCGTGCAGATCATGCACACTGACCTTATCTACAACGGCTTTGAAACCAATCTCATCTGATGCACCATGATGGTAGCCGCCCTTCACCCCGCCGCCGCAGAGCCACACGGTGAAGGCATGCGGATTGTGATCACGACCCGGTTGCGCACCCTTTTGTGCGATGGGCAGTCGGCCAAATTCGCCACCCCACACAATCAAGGTTTGATCCAGCAAACCGCGTTGCTCGAGATCGCTGATCAGGGCCGCCACCGGTTGATCGCTCTCCGCAGCGAAGCCGCTGTGATTCCCCAGGATGTCTTTGTGTCCATCCCAGCTCTGCTGATTCTCCATGCCCCCGCTGTAGATCTGAATGAAGCGCACCCCGCGCTCCACCATCCGTCTTGCCGTGAGGCATTGCTTGGCAAAATGACCGCAGTGCTTTGTGTTCACACCATACAACTCCTGGATGTGCTCCGGCTCATCCTTGATGGCAAAGGCCTCCGGTGCTGCGGTCTGCATCCGGTAGGCCAATTCAAAACTCTCAATCCGCGCGTTCAACTCCCCTTCAATCGCCGATCCCATGGCCGCTTTGCGATTCAATTGCGCCAGCAGGTCCAGCTGCGACCGCTGCCGCTGGGGTGTGAGCGAGGCTGGGGCCACCAGATTGTCAATCGGCGCTCCCGCTGGCTTCAGCCACGTGCCTTGAAAGATGCTCGGCAAAAAACCCGCTCCCCAGTTAGCCGCGCTCCCTTTCGGCAGACCGCGATTCAAAGGATCGCTCATCACCACAAAGCTCGGCAGGGAGTCGCTCTCGCTGCCCAAGCCATAATTCACCCAGGAACCCACGCAGGGATAACCCATCCGCGTGGTGCCCGTGTTCATCATGAAAAGCGCAGGCGAGTGATTGTTCGATCCGGTCCAGCAACTGTGGATGAAACACATCTTATCGACATGCAGCGCCGTCTTCGGAAACAGCTCACTGCACCAAGTGCCGCTCTCGCCGTATTGCTTGAAGGCAAAGGGCGATTTCATCAGCCCACCGACCGAGCCCGGAAAAAAGCCCGTCTTCGGATCAAAGCCCTCCAAGGTCTGGCCATCACGCTTGGCCAACTCCGGCTTGTAATCCCAGGTATCTACCTGCGAAGGCCCCCCATTGGTGAAGATCCAAATGATCGACTTGGCTTTGCCCCCGACCTGCATGGGCAGCTTTGGCGCAAACGGATTGCTCGCCGCCTCCAGCAGCGAAGAAAAAGCCAACATGCCAAAACCACCACCCGCCCGAGCGAGCATTTCACGACGTGAGTATTGAAGCTTATTCATGAGATCAATTCAGGTAAATCATTTCATTCAAACTCAGCACCACTTGGCAATATTCTGCTAGGTGAGCGCCCGTCTCTAAAAAAGCCTTGCCAGCCGCCAGCTCCTCCGCCGTTGGCGCACGGAAAAAGCACAGGCGATAGGCCAATTCAATCTGCTCAGGCACCGTGCCTGCCGCTTGCAAACGCTTTGCTAGGCCCTCGGCCCAGGATCGTGCCTGCGGACTGTTCATCAAAACCAAAGCCTGCGGAGCCACCGTGGTGCGCGGCCTTGCCCCCTGACTGACTAGCGGTTCCGGTTGATCAAACACCACCATGCTACCGATCAACTGGCTGCGCTTGATATTGAAATAGATGCTGCGCCGACGGCTGTTCTCATCCCGTGTCCCCGCCCCATACAAAGTGCGATCCAGCAGCCCGCTGACCGCCAGCATTGAGTCGCGAATCGCCTCGGCCTCCAACCGCTGCGGCACAAACCGCATGAACAAACTGTTGCTCGGATCAGCCGCTTCCTTGACCGCATCCCGCGCACTGCTCTGCTGCCAGGCACGACTGCTCAAAATCAGCCGATGAATCGGCTTCAAGCGCCAGCCATTCTCGATCAACTGCCCCGCCAGCCAATCCAACAGTTCCGGCTGAGTACAGGCCTCGCCGGTCTTGCCAAAATCATTGGCTGAAGGCACCAAGCCCACGCCAAAATGCTGCTGCCAGATCCGATTCACCATGACCCGCGCCAGCAGCGCTCCTGCGCCATGCTCCACGTCCGTGATCCAGTTGGAGAGCGAACGCCTGCGGCCGCTGTAGTTCGCGCCCGCAGGCGGTTGCCACTGCCATCGCGCCGACTCCGCTCCACGCGTCAGCACCTGCAAGAAACCCTGCGTCGCCTCGCCATCCTTCATCGTCGGATTGCCGCGCTTTAGCACATAAGTCTTGTCAAAAAACGGTCCGCCCTGCGTGTGCATCACAATCGGCTCATAACCCTCGGCACAAACCATCATGCGGGTCGCCCCCGCCACCTCCGGAGTGTTTTTGGCCTTGTTCATCGTCGTCACCGCCGAAGTCACTTTGCCATCCGGATGCACATCCACATTCATCCGCGTGGTGGTGGTGAAGGTGGACAGCATGGCGTAATAATCCCGCATCGGCAGCGGATCAAACTTGTGGTCATGACATCGCGCGCAGCCCACCGTCAGCCCAAGCATCGCACTGCTCGTGGTGCTGAGCATGTCATCCATGGCATCGTAACGGGAGCTCTCCACCTCGTTGGCCGTGATCTGGGAAGGAAACACCCCTGCACCCAAGAATCCTGTGGCCGCCAAGGCCAGAGGATTGCTCGGCTCATACTCATCCCCAGCCAGTTGCCATTTCACAAACTGATCATAAGGCATGTCATCGTTCAAAGCTTTGATCACAAAATCCCGATAATGAAAAGCATGCGGCCGATCATAATCCTGCTCGAAGCCGGTGCTCTCCGCATATCGCGCCACATCCAACCAATGCCGCGCCCAGAGCTCGCCATAAGCCGGCGAGGCCAGCAATTGATCGGTCAAATCCGCTAGATCAGACGGAGCCGACAGATCCGGTGGCAAACCCGTCAAATCCAGGTGAAGCCGACGCACAAGCACCTCAGGCGAGGCCGGGGGCGCGAAGGTCATGCCCTTCGCGTTCTTCAACAGCAGCTCATCAATGCTGTTCGCCTTCACCTGCTGCAAAGGTCGGAACGCCCACCATTGGCGATCTTCATCCGTCACTAAAGCACTGTCTTTCTTTGGCTTCCGACCCGCAATCAATGGAGCTGAGTAGGGCGCCCCGTCATCGATCCAAGCCGCGATCGTATCAATTGCCGTCTGTGGCAATCGCGGCCCGTCATCGGGCATTTTCGGTTCCTTGGTGTGGCGGATCAACTCGATCATCAAACTGTTCGCCGCCTCGAACGGCACCACCGCAGAGCCATGCGAGCCCCCGCGTAACAAATCCTCCCGCGTCACCATATCAAAGTCCCCCTTCACCTTGTCACCACCATGACACTTGACGCAATGTTGCTTCAGCAAGCCAGCGATCTCGGTATCAAACCGTTGCAAGCCACGCGCCATGCGTTGCGCATGATCGGGCGGCAAACTTTGCGCCCAAGCCGTGCAACCTGCCACGAACCAAATGGAAAACACCTTTGATGTCATCCTCATGAAACGTTGGACAGCTGGATCATTTCATGATCTTTTTGTGTCGGATCATGGCGCAACGGAGAAAATACCTGAACTACACTACCCCCTGGGGAGTGGATCTAGCCAGCGTTGCCACGGCAGGCTGGACACCGTTTCTGATTCATGAAAGCGGCTACCAGACCGAGCTTGCGGACTGGAATCATCAGGACGTGGACTCGCCCTTTTGGCGCTTCTATTACAACCCCAAGCCCGGCTGTCACCTGCTGTTTCAAGGACAGAAAATCCCGCTGGAACCAGACACGGCCGTCTTGATCCCGGCAGACACCATTTTTGACTGCGTCGGACCGGTGCCCGCCTGCCATTACTGGCTGCACTTCACCACCAGCCGTCCAGGTGTATCTTTTCCTGCACGTCCGATGCCAATCCCAGTCCATGAACCGATGGCGATGCTACTCCAGCAACTCATCGCCACGCATCAGCAACCGGGATCCGCGCATCAGCTTCTGCATCTGGGCTCCGCTTTATTGCATGTGGTGTTTGCAGGATTGGAAACGCCCGTCACTGAGCTGCCACCGCCGCTCTTGCAAGTGCTCGGCCTCATCGCACGGGCGCCTCACACCCGGCTCAGCAATCGTCTGCTGGCCGAGCGCGCTGGCCTGAGTGTGGAACGTTTTATCCGCAGCTTTCGCGAGCACACCGGCCAAACACCTGCCGCCTACGTGCTGGCGCATCGCATCCGCTTGGCGGGGGAGGCCTTGGCTTTAACGGATAAAACCATCGATCAAATCGCCAACGAATGCGGCTTCCCCAATCGGCATTACCTCAGCCGCATGTTCGCCCGTCACATCGGCTGCGGCCCCGCCGAATACCGCGCCCGCCAACGGGATCGCAAGGGTCGGTAGCGGTCTGAAGAATGAAACACAGCGCCGATGCGGTGGACGCTCATTCGACGCGAGCAACCACCGCTCTGCTCAGCGCCTGAATTTACACGGCCACTTTACTTTACCTCCGCCGCCGTCTGCTCCGGCGTGACTCGTCCACCCGGCAGTTCCAGAATCCGAATGTTCCGGAAGTGGATCTCCGCGCCCTCGCTCTCCAGGCAGAGATACCCTTTGCGCACGGTGGACTGGCT
>JBIIUD010000147.1:0-6645 GCA_044340175.1 Verrucomicrobiaceae bacterium | reverse complement strand
GGGAAAAGCGAACGCCATCGGATGCACCTCCCCATGCACTGGCTTCAGTTTGAATACCGCAAAGCCAAAGGCCTCATAGCCCGGCACTTGGTTCCACACGTCCTTCGGTAATTGAAAGCGCTCATCCAACCGAGAAAAATCCGCGAGGCTCGGCACAAAGCTCGCATCATAAGCGCCCACCGACTGCACCTTCAATTTGGAAACCCCCGCAGCGCGCGGTGGTCCCCCAAAAGGATCGGCAAAAGATTTCGGCACTGGAAACAACCGATTTAGATCCTCGAACAACGTCGCATACTTCGACAAATCAAAGAACGTCACGCCATCTTCCCCTGTCCCTTTCGCTACCGGGATGGGCAACACCATCGCCAAATCCTCCTTCGCATGCAGTGCCATCTGATAAATCAGCACCTGATTTCCTTTCGCCCCTAGACGAGCAAAGATCCGCGTGTTTTTGACTTCTTCAACCGGCCTGGAAAAGCAGCACATGCGTTGAAGGTGATCAGAATCCCCAAGCTTTGTCAATCGCGCGGGGCGCTCTCTGAGTGCTGGAATCTAAAAATACTTATCCAATCACTACATTTGTAGTTGTTATTCACTACGAATGTAGTAAACAGGTTTTAATGTCCCAGCCGCCCAGCATTTCCGAGTCAGAATGGATCCTCATGGAGGCCCTTTGGGAATCCTCTCCACAAACCGCTTCCGAGCTCGCCCGCAACCTGCGCCCCACCACCCAGTGGGCCGACAATACCGTGCGTACCCTGCTAACCCGTCTCGTGGAAAAGGGCGCGCTGACCACCGACGAAAATGCCAGTAGGACCCGCACCTTTGTCCCACTCGTCACGAGGGAAACCTGCGTGCGCGCCGAGAGCCAGACCTTCCTCGATCGTGTCTTCGGCGGTGCCGCCAAGCCCTTGCTCGTCCACTTCGCCCAAAACGCCAAGCTCACCCCGGCTGAAGTGCGCGAGTTGAAAAAGCTGCTCGACCAGCAGTTGGACCGTTGAGCTAACCCTTCTGCCTCCACCACCGCCATGATGACACTCTCCCTGATCTTCGACTGGCTAGTCACCGCAAGCCTACGTGCCTCGCTCGTGGCGCTGGCTGTCGTCGCCCTTCAGTTCCTGCTGCAGAAAAAAATCGGGGCACGCGCACGCTATGCACTGTGGCTTCCAGTGGCACTCGTGCTCCTCACACCCGCTTTTCCGGAAAGCCGTTGGAGTGTTCAAACGGTGTTCGTCACCGCCCCTGCGCTTCAAACGACCCCGCCTCCCTCCAGTGAAAGTCCCCCACTTAATGTCGACCCCACCTCCCTCTCTGAAATCTCCTTTCCCTCCATCGACTGGCAAAAACTCCTGCCCGTCGCTTGGCTGTCCGGCAGCGCCATCCTTATCGGCTTGCTCGGCTTTTCCCACATTCGCAGCCTGCGCCGTTACGCCCGAACTCGCCTCCCCGTGAGCGATTCCTTGCATGCTGAAATCGCCCGCATCTCTGACCAAATCGGACTCAGGCGTCCCCCGCACGTTTGGCGTTCCCCTGACGTTCACAGCCCTGCCGTCACTAACCTGTTTAGGCCTCTTCTACTGCTTCCGGCGGCTTTTGAAAAACATTTCCCCCCCCAGGATGCGCGTCTCATTTTGCAGCACGAACTCATCCACCTGAAACGCCACGATCTCTTGTCAAACGCCCTGATGTGCCTGCTCATCACCCTGCATTGGTTCAACCCCCTGCTGTGGCTCGCCTTCTTCAAAATCCGCGCCGATCGCGAAACGGCCTGCGATGCCCAAGTACTCGCCGACGCCTCACCGCAACACCGCCGCCACTACGGCCACGCCCTGCTGAAAGTCGAGAGCGCCTTCGCCTCCCCTCCACTCAGCCTCGGCTTCATTGGCCTCTTCCAACGCGGCGACGCCCTGCGCCACCGCATCCAGTCCATCGCCAACCCCCGCCCCACACCACCCTTCATGAAACTAATAACCCTCGTCCTCATCACCTCCTTGACGTTCCTCGGCGTCACCCGTGCCGCCACCGAACCCACACCCGGACCCGAGATTTACCTCGTCGCCCGTTTCATCGAATTCAACGGCGAACCAAACAAGCCCGCCTCCGCAGATGCCGCACTGGAAAAAGCCATCGCCAATCTCGTCACAAACGCACCCCCATCTGGTCCAATCAAAGCCCTCCTCGACGACCCCAACCATCAACTCCTCCTTCGCCGGCTTAGCTCCACCAAACGCGTCGATCTCATGTCTGTGCCGAGCCTCACCACTCGTTCAGGACAACGCGCCACCGTCGAAGTCGCCCGCGAGGTTCTCGATCCCTCTGGCAAGCCTGTGGAAGGCCCCAAAGTCGGAGTGACCCTTGATGTTCTGCCTACTTTAACCAAAGAAGGCTCTTTCGACCTCGATATCCTCTCCAAGATCGTCGAGTTCGAAGGATTCATTGACGGCCCAAACAACGAAAAGAAGCCCGTCTTCAACGAACGCAAAACCAAAGCCCAAACCATCCTCCAATCCGGCCAGACCGCCCTCATCGACATCGGCTCTCGCACAGACACGCAAGAGGTGATCGAAGAAGACGCCACCGGAAAAATCCTCAGCCAACGCCAGGACATCTTTAACCGCCGCGCCATCGTTCTTATCACCGCCCGCCTCGCCAAACCCGCGAAACCGTCCACCGCCACCAAGGACTTCACTACCGGTAAGTCCGCCTTCCGCCCCGGCGACAGCATCCGTATCCGCCAAGTGCAGCGCGGCAACGGTTTCATGACCGTCACCGCCGATTACGATCTCGCCAGCGCCACCAGCGCCAAACTATCTCTTCACGTCACCTCCACCACCAACAACGCAGCCACCAAAACCAGCCACACTCAAAGTCAAACCGTCACCCAGGGCAAAGGCACCGTCATCTTGCATCACCCCGACCTCTACGAAGGACTGCCTCACCTCACCTTCTACAGCCCCGAAAACGGCCAAGCCCTCGGCGGCCTCTACTTCGGTATCCCAAAGGAAGCCGCCGCCTCCCAAAAACTAGACCTCAGCTACATGCTCGCGCCTACCCCAAAGTAGCCATCACCTTCCAGGTGATGTGACTCGTCAACCGGAGGGTGACGGCTACTCCCCCCAATACTCCGCGACCTTCCCCTTCAAAAACCTCACACTCCTGGCCAATTGATCCATGCCATCGACGCCGTCTTCGATGCTAATCCAGCCATTGAAGCCTTTGCTCTTCAACTCAGTGAAGATGGCGTCGTAGTCGTTGAGACCTTTACCGATCTCGCCGTGGCGGAGGCGCTTGGCGTAGCCTTGAGCGCCGCCTTCTTCTTTGCGGAGATCTTCAATGGTACCCTCGGCGAGGTAACGATCACTGGCGTGCATCGTCACCACACGATGGGAGACGCGTTTCAGCAACTCGATGGGGTCCTCTCCAGCGAGGTAGGTGTTCGAGGGGTCGTAGTTCACTCCAAAGTTCGGGTGGTTCACGGCATCGACGAGCTTGCAGAAGACGTCCATCTTCTGGGCGAACTCGGGATACTCCCAGAAGTCGTCCTTGTAGTGATTCTCGATGATCAGCGTGATGCCGCGCTCCTGTGCATAGGGCAAGCAGGCGTAGATGGAGTCGGCTGCGAGCTTCACCCCTTCCTCCATCGTCAGCTCCGGCCGACGTTGGCCGCTCAGCACGCGGCAGTAGCTGCCGCCGAGCGTGTGTGTCATGTCGATCCAGCGTTTCTGCTTCGCAATCTCCTGCTTACGGAACGCCGCATCTGGATGCGTGAAGTCGGGAGAGCAGCACATCATTGGAATCACCTTCCCGGTGTCCTCGACCTCCTGGCGGAAACGCGGCCAGTTTTTCTCATCGGCCATCTCCAGGAAACCCGCATACCACTCCAGGCCCTGCACCTCAAGCGGCGCCGCCAGTTGAATCCAATCGGACACCGACATTGACCCTTCCTTGCAGAGCTGTTGCATGAAGGCTTTGGGAAACGCGGCGAGTTTTGGCATCAACCTTATCATGGCAAAATCAGCCCGGAATTGCCACGACAAACTGTGTGCGAAATGCGACCCCTTCACAGATGATCAAAAGGTGGATCTCCCCCAACTGTAGCCGGCCACAGTGGGGCCGGTGCGAAAGAACCGCGCATGCTTGGACGAATCGGCGGGACATTCGCCCCTCTTTATCTGCCTCTTTCACGCCAGGACCACTGGTCCCGGCTACAGCGCAGTGGACGTGAGCTACCTGAAATCCATGTGGCCAGAATAAGGCCAATCGTCAGCATCGTTTGCAAGTCCGGCGCGCACAGGATTGATCCTCACATACTGCCACTTCTCCAAGTAGCTCTCTTCAGAGCGCAGGACGTGGTCAAAGAAGTTCGGCTGCCACTGGAAGTCGATCAGCCCGAGACGACGGCGGAAGTGCTTACAGCTCCATTCTTTCCACCCGCGAACAAAAACGCCCAGGCTCGCCGCGTTTGGGATTGGAGCGCAAATGAGATGAACATGATCCGGCATGACGACATAACGGCCCACTCGCCAGCCATGCAATCGGCTACCGGTATCCCAGACCTCCCGCAGGATGGCATGAGTGTCGTCAGAAGCGAGAACAGGCTTCCTACCCGCCACGCAAGCGGTCACGAAATACAGCGGATTCTCCACCCAAACCTGCGAGAGACGACGCAGGTGCTTGTGGACGCTTGGCGTGGGGAATTCTGCTGACATGACGACGTCATTTTGTAACCAGATAATGAAGGCTCTCAAAGAGTAATTTGTGGCCGTCCACAGTGGGGCCGGAGCGAAAGAATCGCGAATACCTCGACGAATCGGCGGGACATCCACCCCTCTTTCACGCCAGGACCACTGGTCCCGGCTACAGCCTGCTTCCACGCGCGGCCACTGTAGCCGGCCACAGTGGGGCCGGAGCCAAAGAACCGCGCATGCTTGGACGAATCGGCGGGACATTCACCCCTCTTTCTCCGCCTCCTGCACGCCAGGAACACGGGTCCCGGCTACAGCACTCGCGCGGTGATTAACGACTACGCGGGAATGGTGCTACTATCCTTGGGAGGATTTCTGCCGATGAACGGATACTGCTCAAGATCAACCACTTGACCGCTGATGGGACCGGACTCGTCGGCAAGCCAGTAGATGGCGGCGGCAGCGATTTCTTCAGGCCGGAGGATGCGACCCGCAGGAGCATACACTTTGGGCAAGTCAGTGTACCAATCGTCGCGCAGGCCATGCTCGCGCTTGCGCTGAGCTTCGTTCTCGGTGAGCACCCAGCCAGGATTGATCTGGTTCACACGCACGCCGTCCACACGCATGAGGGTATCCCCCAAGTTTCGGGTGAGCGTCATGAGCGCGCCTTTGCTAACCGAGTAGGCCATCAAATTCGGTTCGCCACTGTAGGCATTCACGCTGCCGATGTTCAGCACGTGCCCGCGCGTTTTGCGCAACTCAGGCAGGGCAGCCTTGATCAAGGCAAAAGGGGCCAGCGTATTCACCTCCAGCATTTTCCGAAAAAAAGAAAGGTCGGTGCTGTGCAGATCCGAGCCGAGGACCATGGCGGCGTTGTTGACGATGCCATCCAGCCGACCAAAGGCGCTGAGGGCAAGTGCCACCAATCGCTCAGGGCACCCCTCCACCGTGAGGTCTTCGACGTGGCAAATGGCGCGGTCAGCTCCTAGCTCAGCAGTAACGGCAGCCGCCAAATCCGCTTCCAAACCATGAATGACGACACGCGCACCTTCCGCGGCACAGCGTTGCGCAATGGCTTTGCCAATACCGGTGGCGCTGCCAGTGATGATGATAACTTTATTTCCAAGACGCATGGCCAAATGATAACGGTGCAAACCCAGAACTTACCACGACAAAGTGTGGATGATTTGCGTCAACGTCTTGCCCTCCCCTCCAAAGATTGACTCACCGCATGTGCCGCCAAATACCCGCCTTGTTGGCGCGAGCACGCTCCCCCAATTTTTTGAGCTCCAGCATGTAGGCGACTTCATCCCGCTGATCGTTCGGCAGCGCGGTGGTCACACCATGAACGCGGGCGTAGCCAGCCTGCATGAGCAGATCGGCAAGATAGACAGCCTTGCCAGGCTGAATCTCCACTTTGATCAGCGCGTAGTAGCGGGTGGAGTTCGGCACGCGCTCCCAGCGGGTGAGCACCTGGTAAGGGCGGGAATTCAGCAGATCACGGACGTAGTTGAGCGCCTCGACCCCGGTCTCGATGAGAATCTGGTCGCTGACATTGCCAAACCAGCGGGCTTGATCGTTGACACGTTGCGGATGCGAAGGCGAGGCCTCAACGGCATCGACGAAATAGAGCACCAAGATGTGCTCCTCATGGCCATCCCGAAAGCGCAAGGTATCAGCTTCATTGGCGCGAGTTTCGACCAGCGTGGTCTTGTCGAGAATTTCAAAAGTCTCCCGCACGGGCCGGGCATTCCGGTCGATCAGGGTCGCTTGGGCAGGGGTCACGGGAATGGCCCTGGGCACAGCGGACTTGCTCCTTTTCAGGACGAGGGCCACAAGAACAATCACCAGCACCAGGGCAGCGGTGATGGCCAAGTTCATAAGAGCGTCTCGCAGTTTCATTGTCGATGGCTAAGAAACGCCCGTTTGGACAAGAGTGCAACCCTGGGGCGGGGAGACT
>JBIIUD010000146.1:0-6655 GCA_044340175.1 Verrucomicrobiaceae bacterium | reverse complement strand
GACTAATATAATGAGTCGCTACTAAATGAGCCCACGGTGTCCGGGCAAGGGACCCTTCGGTTCATGTTGTTATGTTTATGAAATTTGATCGATTTCTCGTCATGGCGTTCGGTGGAATGATCCTCAGCGCGCTTCCCATTGGAGTCTTGAGCCAGGAAGGGCTGGAGACAGTGTTTAACGGGGAAATCGAGCCTGAGCCGGTGCAGGAGTTGGAGCTGGTAGTGGTCACTGGCACCGGGACGGAGCGTAAGCTGAAGGAGACGGCGGTGCGCACCCAGGTCTTTGGCGGGGCAGAACTGGAACAGATTCAGGTGTCAAGGCTATCTGATGCGCTGGATTATGCGCCAGGCTTGCGCGTGGAGACGACATGCCAGAACTGCGGTGCGTCTGAGATTCAGATGTTCGGCCTGCAGCAGCGGTACATCAGCCTTCTGAATGATGGCTTGCCCAATTTTACGGGTTTGGCTGCGGTCTATGGTTTGGACCAAATTCCGGCTTCGTTGATAGATCGCATTGAAGTGGTGAAGGGAGGTGGCTCTGCTCTCTATGGGCCGAACGCGGTGGCAGGGGTGATCAACGTGATTCCGAAGGAACCAGAGCTGACTGGAGGTGAGTTTACGTTAAGGTATGAAGCGTTTGATGGGCAAGCAGGGGGTGGCGAGCCGATTGGCAATGCCGTGGTGCATCTGGTGGGGCCGGAAGCGCAGCTTGGCGTGTCGCTGTATGGAATCCGGCACTTTGCGGCGCCGGTGGACATCAATGATGATGGTTTCACGGAGTTAGCGCGCACGGATTTGTGGGGCGGTGGGTTGCGGGGGTTCTGGAGGCCGGATGAGAGGTCGAAGCTAGTCGTGGACTACTTGCAAACGAGGGAGGAGCGGCGGGGTGGCAGTAATGATTTGCAGAGCCCGCCCAATGAGGTGGAATTGGCGGAACAGATTGCTACGGATCGGCGGGTATTGACCACCACTTGGACGCAGGAGTTGGATGCCGGATGGGATTACCGTCTGAGCTACTCGGTGAGCGACATCACTCGGGACTCCTACTATGGAGGCACGGTGCCGCTCGGTCAGCGTGGGGATCCGGGGTGGACACCAGGTCTGGGTTTTGGTCAGACGGAAAACACCCTGCATTTGGTGGACAGTGCTTTGAACTACCGGCCTATGGATGGGCACATTCTGACGGCGGGGTTGCAGTATCGCCAAGAGTCGATCCGAGATGAGCAGAGTGGCGTGGGTCGATCGGTAGCGGATCGATATGAGAATTTGGGTCTCATGCTGCAACATGATTGGACGCCAACCGAACGGTGGAATGTGGTGTCTGGGGCGCGGTTGGATTTTCACAGCGAGGTCGATGAGCCGGTGGCCTCTCCCAGGCTGGCGGTGAAGTTTTCACCCACGGAGGATTTTCGGGTGCGGGCAGGGGTGGCGACTGGCTTCCGTGCCCCGGAGATTTTTGATGAGGATCTGCACATTCAAAATGTGGGTGGACAACTGCAGTCGGTGACCTTGGCACCCGACCTGGAACCCGAGCGCAGCTACACGTTCTCGCTAGCGCCGGAATGGGAGGTCAACGATCATATTCGGACGGAGCTGAACTTGTTTTACACGCACCTGCGCAACACTTTTATTAGCAGTGAGCAGGACGACGTGGCGACGAGGTCGGTACTGGAGTTTGAAAAGCGCAATGGGGGAGGCTCAGACACGTTTGGGGGTGAGCTGGCGGTGTTCATGGATTTCGAGCCGTTCACGTTGGATCTTAGCTACACGGAGCAACGGGGTCGGTTTAGTGAATCGCAACTGCTATTGGGGGCACCGGGTGATCCTGCCGATAACGCGATTTTTTCAGATCGCACACCACGGTTGCCAGAGCGGTTTGGGGTGGCAAGGTTAACGTATGACGCGGGCTGGGCGGAGCTGTGGGTGGCGGGGCGATTGACGGGGCCGATGGAAGTGCCGCACATCGTTTCCTCAGCGGCGGGGGATTTCATCGAGAACCGATTGGTGCGGACGCCAACGCTGGTGACATTTGATGTGGGCCTGAATAAGACCTGGGAGATTGGAAGAGGGCGGACGGTGACTGCAAATCTGGGCGTGCGCAATCTGTTCAACACGTTTCAGAATGACTTGGATCAGGGAGCCTTTCGGGATCCGACGTTTGTCTATGGGCCACGACAGCCGCGCCTGTTTTATGCGGGGTTGACGGTGGCGTTTTGATCAGAGCTGTGGATCGCCTATTCAGAACGGAACAGTCCAATGATGGAGGTGGGATGGCGGTGCTCAGCAGGTAAAACAGATCCAGCCTACGGGTAATCTTTGCCTTTCCCCATCGCAATCCTACCCCGCAGATCCCGCAAAGCGCATATTGCCCCGAAACGAAAGCTGCCTCTGCCATCCAAAGGCCTCGCTCCATCGCTCCTGTTCGGCCCAAACAGGTCTCGCCTTCCATTGAACACCTCTTCCACAAACCCCGCACTCCCAACGGCCACACCCGCACTAAACGCCCTCACTCGCCGCAACAAACTCCCCATCTCGTCCTCGTCCTCCACCTTCCGCCTCTCCCCCACCCAACTCCCATACGCCACCTTCCCTCTCACTTCCCACTGACTCACCCCGCACCCCACCACATCACACAAACCCGCCACCGCCTCCTTCTCCCCCATCAACGCCTCTCCCCACCCACTCCACCGATACTCCTCCGCCCCCGCCACCAATCCCGCTCGCACCGGATTCAAGTCAATATACGCCGCCATCACCTGCAACGCATCCAACTGCGCCCTGTCTTCTGTCTTGCAGTCTTGAGTCTTGTGTCCCTCAACGAGCACACTCCGAAACGGCCCCATCCATAGCGTCCCCTTCCGCTCGTGCCGCTTGTTGTACCAGCGACTGAACCTCACCTTCACCTCCCGCATCCACTCGCTCACATCCCCCATCCGCGCCTTGAACGCCTCAACCCGAGCCTCCGCCAACGCCCCCATCCCCTGCGCCCGCAACGCCGCCAAGTCCTCCCGCAGCGCCTGCACAAACGCCTTGCTATACAGCACCCGCAGATGCCGCAGCAACTTCTCCTCACCCTCCGGCCCGCCAAACCGCTCTGCCAGCCACACCTCCCGCTTCGGGATCCGCACCAGCGCATGAAAATGATTTCCCATGATGCAGTAGGTCAGCAGTTTGACCCCACAAAACGCCGCTAAGCGCTTCATCACCCGCAGCAGCGCCTCCTTTTCCGTCTCATCAAAGAACACCGCTCCCCCGCAGGTGCGACTCATCACATGGAAGCAGTTCGACTCAATGTGCCCCAACCCCCGCACCCGCCGCCGCCCCTTGCCCGGCCGATTCATCCCCGGATACACCCCCGTCAAAGCCTTCACCCCCACCAAAGGGTCTACGGATTCAATCACCTGTTCCATCTCACTCATCGCAGCATCCTAAACCAAAAACCAAGCACGTCAACAATAAGATACATGGCGCATAATATGATGCACTGAATCTCATTGGCCGGGCGTAGGTGTTTGGTGTTTTTGTTTTCTTCTATCATTATGCGCCCTCTGAGGGGTGACGTGGGGCGGGCGCTCTTAACGGTGTTGGGGGTGACGCTTGGCGTGGCGGTGCTGCTGGGGATTCGCAAAGCCAATGACGCGTCCTTGCGGGGCTTTCAAGCGGGTCTGGAGATGACTTCGGGCAAGGCGGCGCTGGAGATCAGTTCGCCACCGCTGGGGGTGGTGGAGTCGCGGATGGCGGAACTGGTTTGGCTGAGAGAGTGGGGCATCGCCTCCCCGGTAATTCAGGCTGACGTGCTGGCGGCAGGTCCCGCTGGACAGGAGATGGTGCCATTGCTGGGAATCGACGGGTTGCGTGATCCGGCGCTGCGCGACTATGCGGTGATGCGTCCCGAGATGGCTGCGGTGTCCGAAGCGGCGGGCCTAGATTTGATGGGGCTCATCGGGGAGCCGGATCAGGTGCTGGTGACGGCTCCTTTGGCAAAGACACTGGGGGTAAAAGCGGGGGAGGTGATGGCGGTGACCTTTGGGGATCGCAAACGGCAGCTGAAAGTGGCAGCGGTAATGGGTGGCTCGGGGACAATGCAAGGCAGTCTGCTGGTCATGGACATCGCGTCGGCGCAGGTGGCGTTGCAGCGACAGGGCTGGATTGATTGGCTGGAGGTGCGGTTGCATGATGGGGTGGATCTGAAGGCCGCCGAGTCAGCGGTGCGCGCCCAATTGCCTACGGGGCTAACGGTGCAGCGGCCTGAGCGGCGCGGTGAAGCGGTGGAAAAGATGCTGGCGGCGTTTCACTTCAATCTGACGATGCTCTCGACCATCGCTCTGGTGGTGGGCTTGTTCTTGATTTACAACACGATCTCGGTGGCGGTGATGACGCGGCGGGCGGAAATCGGCATGCTGCGCACTCTGGGCACGACACGGTGGCAGATCCTGAGTTTGTTTTTGGGAGAGGCGTTGCTGTTGGCGGTGATCGGAGCAGTGCTGGGCATTCCTGTGGGTTGGGTGCTGGCGCAGGGGGCAGTCAAACTGACGGCGACGACGGTGGACACGTTGTACGTGGCGCACGCGGCGCAGGTGCCTGGGTTGGAATGGATGGATGCGGTGCTCGCGTTTGGGGTGGCATTGCCGCTGGCAGTGATCGCGGCGGCCCGTCCGGCTTGGGAAGCGGTGCGGGTGCCTCCGGTGGCGGCGGTGCGGGGATCGGAACTGGCCATGCAACGTGGTGGGGTGGCCTGGGCTGCGCTAGGGGTGACGCTAGGCTGTGGGCTCGCGGGGATCTGGGCGGTGCGACAGCCAGCGGTGGAGGGTTTGCCGTTGTGGGGTTATGTGGCCACGGGACTGACGGTGATCGGGATCGCCGCAGTGACGCCTGTGGTGCTGGGTATCGCAGCGCGTATGGGGCGTGGAGTGCTGGGGAAATGGTTTGGCATTGAGGGGCGACTGGCGGCAGGGCAAGTGGGTGCATCGACGGGACGGCTGTCGGTGTCGGTGGCAGCGCTGGCGGTGAGTCTCGCGTTGACGCTCGCGATTGCCATCATGGTGGGCAGTTTCCGGCAAACGGTGATGCTGTGGGTGGATCAATCCATGGGGGCAGATCTCTATCTGCGCCCCGCCACCCCGCCGCGCGCGACGCACATGCCAGCCTTCAGTGCGGAGACGGTGGAAAAGCTCAAAGCGCATTCGGACGTGGAAGCGGTGGATGGTTACCGCGCATTGGACCTGCCTTATGAGGATCGATTGGTCAAACTAGGCACCGGGGACTTTGAGTTGCAGATCCGCAGAGCGAGGATTGCTCTCAAGACACCGGGGGACTTCCGAGACATTCTTCAACAGGCCCTCAAAAACAACGGGGTATTGATCTCTGAGGCATTTGCCATGCGCTTCAACAAACGGGAGGGCGACCATATCACGCTCAATACCGTTGCGGGGCCGGTGGCGTTTTTGATTGCGGGGCAATTCTATGATTACTCGAATGATCGGGGTACGATCACCATGGATCACCGGCAATTCGCGCAACATTTTGGTGAGTCCAATCCCACGCATTTGGCACTGTTTCTGAAACCAGGCGCGGATGCGGAGGCGGTGAAAGCTGACCTAACAAGTACATTAGGAGAAGCACAAATTTTAGCATTCACCAATGCCGGGCTCCGCGCTGAAGTGCTGCGCATTTTTGATGGGACCTTTGCGATCACTTGGGCGCTGGAACTGATCGCTATCGTCGTTGCAATGGCAGGAGTGGCGGCGACGATGTTGACGCTGATCTTAGATCGCCAGGAGGAGATTCGATTGCTGCGCTTGGCTGGAGCGGAGGCCGTCCAGGTGCGGCGCACGGTTCTGATTGAGTCGGGATTGATTGGAGCCGTAAGTCAGGGGTTGGGCTTAGTAGCGGGGGTACTGCTTTCCCTGGTGTTGATTCGAGTGATCAATCCGCAGAGTTTTGGTTGGTCGATCCAGTTTCACTTTCCGGTGCTTTTTGTGATTGGTTCGAGCGTGATGACTGTGTTGGCGACTATGGCTGCGGGTGTGTTTCCGGCCCGGCGTGCGACGCGGTTGATGCCTCGTGCGGCGGCGGGAGCGGCGATGTTTTGCATGATGGCCTCACCTGCGTTGTCGGCAGATGAATGGGAGCCATCTCGACCAGGGTATCAGTATGAGTTCCCCAAGGATCACGGCCAGCATCCGCAACACAAAATTGAGTGGTGGTATTACACGGGGAATCTGGATGCAGCAGGTGGTGAGCGGTTAGGCTACCAACTGACGTTTTTCCGCATCGGAGCCGTCAAGCAGCCAAAGGTCGCATCGGCTTGGGCGTTGCGTGATGTGTGGATGGCGCACTTGGCGGTCACCGATGCTACCGGCAAACGCTACTTTCATGCGGACCGACTGAATCGATCCGGCCCTGGACTAGCTGGCGCCGCTGCGGACACGCTGAAGGTTTGGAATGAGGACTGGTCTGCCGAGTTAGATACGGAAGGAGCGATGCGGTTGAAGGCAACGGATCGCGAGATGGCGCTGGAGTTGAACCTGGCACCGCAGTCCCTGCCGCCGGTGATTCATGGACGGGAAGGGATCAGTCAAAAGGGAGCGACGGCGGGCAATGCTTCCCACTATTACTCGCTCACGCAATTACCAACGACTGGTTTCATCACTTTG
>JBIIUD010000144.1:0-6661 GCA_044340175.1 Verrucomicrobiaceae bacterium | reverse complement strand
CACTTCGACCTCGCAGCCTTTCGGGCGATTCGGCGGCACCTCAAGCGTCAATCGACCAATCACATCGACAAAGCGCGGGTCCTCATCTTCGCCCTGAGTGATGTCCACTTCGATCACCTGCTCGTTGTCTTCAGACGTTTGATAGACCTGCGAGTTGGAACAGGGGATCGGTGTGTTTTTGGGAATCACCACCGAGTTGGCCACCTTCTCCTCACCTGTCGTCGCATTATAAATCATCGCCAGCGTGCCGTAGCTGGCATTGCAAACCTCTTGAATTTTGGCGGACGACTTCGCAAACAAAGCGGCCCCCAGAGCCACACACTCGTCCACATTGCCGCATGATTTGGGGGTCTTGCCAAAGTGCTTTTCCAACACCTGCTTCACCTTCGGAATCCGGGTGGAGCCGCCGACCAGCACGACATGATCCACGTCCTTCACTTTCAGTCCCGCAGAGTCCAGCGCCTGCTCGACCAACAGCACCGTGCGCGTCAGCATTCGCCGGATCAGAGCTTCAAAATCCGTCCGAGTCAGGTCGATCCGCGCCAAGCCGGAATTTTGGTCGTTGGCCACCGTGTCGTTCACTCGTTGCAGTTTCGAGAGCATTTTCTTGGCGTCTTCTGCTGATTGCAAAATGCGTCTGCGATGCCGCTCATCCGTAAACAAGCCCTGGCCGGTTTGCGCACGGTATTGCTCCTCGAAGGCTACCAGAAGCAGATCATCAAAGTTGCTGCCGCCCAAGTGCCGCGCCCCCTCAGAGGTCAAAATGCGGATGCTACCGCCCTTCACCTCCAGGATGGTGACGTCCAAGGTGCCGCCCCCCATGTCAAACACCAGCACCCGCCCCTGCACGTTCTGCATTTGGGCGTAATAAACCGCCGCCGCAGTCGGCTCATTGACAAGCCTTTTCACCTTCATGCCCGCCATTTCCGCCGCAGCAATCGTGCTTTTCCGCGCCAACTCATTGAAGTTCGCCGGCACCGTGATCACCACCTCGCGGATCTCGCCGATGATCTTTTCGCAGTCCCGCTTGAGCTTCGACAGGATCATCGCTGAGATCTCTGAGGGCGTCCATTTTTTCCCGTCGATCTCCACCACATGATCTGGATCATCCATGTGTCTCTTGATCTGGAAAATGGTCCGCTCTGGATCACCCCCGTCTCGCGCTGCACTACCCACCAATTTCACGTCTTCATGCGCGTCAAAGTACACCACTGACGGCGTCAGCCGTTCACCATCCGCATTGGGAACAATCTCCGGCGAGCCGTCCCCTTTGAGGTAAGCCAAACCGGAAAGCGTGGTTCCGAGATCAATTCCAACGTAATCTGCCATGTGAATCAAAGAAACAGGTTTGCGTGTTCAAAGTCAATCCCATTACCAAAAGCCTCACCCCTGACTTGAGGTCCGCACCTCCACCTTGCGCAAGATCCTCTCATCGCCGTCATTCATGACCCGGAGGAAACCCGTCCGGAAGGTCTCCACCACCCGAGCCCGCTCTTTTCCCGCCACCGCATCGACCACGGTGATGCGCTTCCTCAAATCCACATCCACCACGGTGCCTGGTTCCACATCAAATTCGACAATGCCATGCTGCAGCAACACATCCTCCACTGAAGCGCGCAACGTGTACAACTGCTCCGCCACATCCCCAGACGCCATGCCCGCATAGCGTTGTCTCAGTGCGTCAATCAGATCCAGACGCTTGATCAAATCATTGGCAAACATCAGCACCGTGCTTTCATCCACCGCCAATCCCACCCGCATGACCTCATGCTTTTCCTCGAGTTCTTCCAATTGACCCCGCAGCCGCTGCTCAATTTGATCCCACTGCTTCATCTGCGCTTCGGCCTCGGCAAAAGCGGCCTGCTGCCCCTTCAATGCCTCCACCGCCTTCGTCAGAACGACACGCTCCTCCCGTAATTTTTGAGCCTCAGCCTGGGCCTTTTCCATGAACGCCTGAAATTCGGCCTCCATCTTGGCGCGCTCCTTCACCACAGTTTCCACCCTGGAGGTCTCACGGGTCACGGCCTCCTGCAGCGCGCCTAACCGCACCTGAAGCTCCAGCTCTTTCTCCGCTGCGGCTTTCAAGGATTTCTGAGTTTCGTCTTTTCTTGCCGTCATTGCTAGCAATGCCTCTCCCACAGAAATCAGCTCTCCGCCACTGCGAGTGAACTCCAAAACTTGGGTCTCCATCTGAGATTGCTTTTGGCGCAGCGCCTCCAAAGCCGCCCCCGCAGCATGCAAATCATTGCGCTGGACGCCTACGAGACCGGATAGCCGTTTCTCTTCCGCCTCCAGTGACGCAATGTTTGCTCTTAGCTTTGCCAGTTCGGCTTCCCCTTTCTCCGCCTCGTCCTTGGCCGATTGCACACGTGCCAGCTCGATCTGAGTGGTCTCGGCGACCTTCGCCAGCGCCTCTTCCAGCTCCGTTTTCTGTTGGCTCAACTCTTCCACTCTTTTGGCTTCCTCCGCTGCCTGTTGAGCTGCTTCAGTCAACTGGCCCAGCGTTTCCTCGAGCGCTGCCTTTTGCACCTCCTGCTGTTTCAGCGATTCCTCCAATGCACTCAAGGCAGCGGTTTGCACCTCCTTCGCCTTGGTAACCTGGATCAGCTCCGCCTCAAGTTCCTCAACCTGCGATTTCAACGGTGGCAAGCGACCTTCAAGCGCGGCTTCCTCTTCTTTCATTCGAGCACAGCGCTCCGCAACCGACTGCTCCTGGATTGCCAACTGCTCTTGCAGACGCTTGGTTTCCGCCAGCCGATCAGTCGCTTCCTTCAGTCGATGTTCGGTTTCCTCCGCCTGACTGACCACTCGCTCCGCAGCGGCTTCTGCTTCGTTGACTCGGCTCACCGCTGCTGCCGCCAGATTGGATTTCTCTTGCAACTGAAGGGCGACCTCATTCGTCTGCTGGCGGGCAATCTCCAACTGCCCGGTCAATGCCGTTAGCTGGCCCTCCTCTTTCTGGCGCGCCGTCTCCACGACCTGCAACGCCGAGATCGCATCGTCCAGCCTCTGCTGCAGTTCATCCAAACCCTCCAGTTTCTTCTCCGCCTCCTCGACTTGCGCCACGAGGGCGACCCGTTTCGACTCCAGCACTTGAATCCCCACCTCGCGCGCCGCCAAGTCTGCAGTCGCTACAGTGCGCAACCCTTCGGCTTCAGCTGTCAAACGGCTAACCTCCAACTCGAGCGCCTTGGCGGCCTCACCGGCTTTTTCAAGAGTCCCCTCCGTCTCCTGAACAGCCTTCAGAAGTGCACCCTGCCGGGACTCCAGTGTCGTCACTTCGGCCTGCAAATCAGACACGGACTTCTGCAAGTTCTCCTGTTCCCTCCGCTGATGGACAAGCGATTCATCCTCAGCCTTTTGCTCAGCTCGCAGCGTCTGCAAAGCTTGCTTCAAGGTCTGGATCTCTTGTGAAAGCTCACCCTTATCTTGCTTTAACGCCTCAAGCTCGGTCAACTCAGTCTTGAGGCCCTGGAGTCGCTCCGTCACCGCATTCACTTCCGCCTGACGTTCGACCACCTCCTGCTCCGCCTGTTCTTTCTGGGCTCCCCATTGCCTCAGATCTGATTCCGTCGTCGACCTGGAAGCCACCAAGCCCGCCAGCAAAGTCTCCAGCGTATCCGACTCGGCATGCAGAGACTGGCATTTCGTCATGTATTCGGCTGCTTCAGTTGTCGCCGACGCCAGCTGTGCCTTCGCCTCGCTCAGCTCCGCCAGAGCTTGCGTCAGGTTCGCCTGCTTGGCCGCGACCTCTTGCTGTACGCTTTCCGTGGTGGCCACCAGCGATTTCTGCTGGTCTTCCAGACCAGCGATTTCTTTTCTCACAGCCTCCGCCGTCTGCTCGAGTTTCTCCTGAGTCGATCGAAGATCGGTGATCTCCGTTTCCAGGTTCAGCTTCTGTTGTTCCGCCTCCGCGACATCGCGCTGCAAAGCGTCCCGTCGCACCTCCAATTCGCCGCAGGCTTTTTCGGCCGTTTCACCGCGTTCTTGCAAGACCGCATTCAGCTTATGCTGTGCCGTGCCGATCTCACGCGCTGTCTCCATTTCATCTGTTGCCAGCTTTTTCGAAAGCACTAGCGCCTGAAGGGAGTCTCTCAGCTCCATCTCCCGCTCCACCAGCATCTGGGTTTCGTCTGCTTTGACCGTCAAAGCCTCGACCGCTTCTGCTTTCACTTTGAGCGCCGCTTCCAGTTCTGCCAACACCGCCCGTTTTTCAGCCAGCTCCGACTCGACCTGAGCCAAGTTTTCTCCTTCTGCCTGCGCCTTGGTTGTCAGCGCTTCTTTGGAGGCCAAAAGTTTTTCCTGTGTTTCCTGCAGCGCCACTTCCGTCTGGGTCAACTGGACTGTCTTCTCTGCCAAATCCGACTCCAGTTTCGCCACCGTCTCACGCGCCACACTCAACCGGCCTTGCCAGCTGCTGGTCTCACTTTCACACTCAGAGCGCTTTTGAAGCAGTGCGGACAAGACCCCATCCACCTCCAACTGACGCTGCTCCAAAGTGGCCAACGAGTTCTGCTTCTCCGCCCGTTCCGCTTCCAGTTCAGCGACCCGCTTTTCCTCTCTCTCCCGCTGCTCCTTCAGTGTCGCCAACACTTGTTCCACCGCGTTTGTCTCGCTCTCTTTGTCCTGCTTTGCCTGATCCAACTCATGAAGCTGCGCCTCGACTTCCGAGCGCTTCACCGAAAGATCACTGCACGCGGCTTTGGCTTCGGCCCATTGGACTTCCGTTTTGGCTAGCTCAGCTGCCCTCTGTTCCGCCGCCGCGATCTGCTCCCTCAGGGTCGAAAGAGTCGCCTTTGCTTGCTCCGTATCCGCTTGGACGCTGTCGCGGGCCTCTCGAGCCTGCACCAATTCGACTTGCCGCTGCGCCTGCTCGCTTTCGAGTGTTTGCAACGCTGACTGCAATTCCTGGCGCTCACGTCGGAGCGTTTCCACCGCTGCAGTAGTCTGATGAAGGTCACTCCCCACCACTGCCAGCAAACCGAGCTCGCCCTTTCGATGGGAGGTTTCCTGGTGAATGGCCTCCAAAGCGCTTTTCAGGTCGCCCTGCTCCCGCACCAGCGCCTCGATCGCCGCTTGAGCCCCACTCAACTTTTGCGCCTCACGGCTGACGCTGCCTTCAAGGACCGCCAACTCCGCGCGCTTCGCTTCGACCTTGGCAGACACCGTCTGCTCGTCCTGCTTGAGTTCCTCTACCCGATCCGCCGTCTCACTCGCGGCCTTGGTCAAGCGCCGCATTTCATCGAGGGCCTTTTGCGCCTCTTGCATTTCCGATCGAATGCGTTCTAGCGCATCTCGAGTGACCTCCTCCTCCCGAGTGAGAGCCTCCCTCTTCTGCTCCACCGCACTGCGCTCTTCCTTGGCCTTGGCACGCAGCTGATCCACTTCTTCGTGGACCGTTTTGAGACTGCCTTCCGCACGCCCCACATCCGCTTGGACCTTGGCCAACTCTCTTAAAGTGGACTCTTTTTTGCTCTCCAGGTTGGCCAACTCACGACGGGTGTCTGTCAGCTTGTCCGCCTCCGCCTTAGCCAGTTTGACTTGCGCCTGCACCGCCCCCATTTCCTCCCGCGCTTTCGTCAGCTCACCCTTTGCGCGTGCTGTTTCTTGCTTGGCCGTAGCGATGGCTTCCGCCTCTTCTCTCTTGGCCGCGTCTCTGCGAGCTTCCAGATCCGCCACCTCCCTGCGCAGCCTCTCCAACTCCTGGGATACCACCGCCTCCGGCGCACCACTGCTTGGAGTGACCGAAGCATCCCGACTCACAGGTGCCCGTGTCTGCAGTTCGACCTTGCCCGTTTCCACCCTTGCGACCACGTCCCTCAGCGGGATGGACTCGGTATCACCGCGCCGTCCATCCTCACGGCTGGGTGCAGCAGTGCCTGAGGCCACACTGACTTTTTTTGAACCATCCTGATCAGGAGCCAATCCCTTGGGCGCACGCTCACGAAAACGTGCTGACAACTGTCCAAACCGCAACCGATCTCCCCCTTTCACCTTGGCCCGGTCAATTCGCTTGCCGTTCACATAGGTACCATTGGAAGACTTCAAATCCACCACCTCATACAGCCCATCAGCCTGCATCAAAAACTCTGCGTGATGCCCCGAGATGTACGTGTTGTCGATCACGATATCGTTGCTGGTATCACGCCCCAGGGTGAGCCGGTCCTCGAGAAGATCGAAGACAAACTCATTACCGTCGTTGAGGTTGAAGGCCAAATACGCCATGTCAGAATCAGTAGGAAGGCGCGCAGTGCGAACCGAAAGAATAAATTTGGACAATCATTGAATCAATCTTAATAAATGAAGGATCCAAATCTAGCGGCTCCAAAAACCACTCGGACAGTCTAAAACATGCTGGTTATTTGCGATGCTTTTTCTTGTCATGAAAATTTCATTTCGATTTCAGAAACTCATTTCGTTTGTTGCCCTGACCAGCCTCGTCCAATGCGCCGCCCAGCCCGGCCCCACCGCTTCGTTTTCACCACCTGCCTCTCGCCTCTCCGCTGATCAAATGGACCGTGTCGGGCGCCGTATCTGGCAGAACGAATGCGCTGGCACCGTGGAAGGCCTCACCAGTTGGAATACGGGCGAGGCCTTTGCCTCCCTCGGCATTGGGCATTTCATTTGGTATCCCCGCGGAGGTCGCGGCCCGTTTGAAGAG
>JBIIUD010000143.1:0-6668 GCA_044340175.1 Verrucomicrobiaceae bacterium | reverse complement strand
CACGCTGGAGCTCACGAAGAAAGGCATCGCCAAGACCCTGATCCTTGAAAGCCCCGAAGGAAACAAAACGCCGCCGGTGATCATCGCCGTGACTGCCGACATCGAAGGCAAAGGGCCTGCGCCGCTTAGCGCCGATGCCTCCAAACGCCCGGCGCCCGCCAGAGGCAAGAAGTTGGGTCAAGCTTCCAGTTTGCCCTCCAATAACTCAGGACAAGCTGGAAGCTTGTCCCACCTTGAACCCAAAGAAGGCGGTAAAGGCGATGGCCCCCTCGTGCCTGCTTCACCCGTCAAGTGGGAAGCTGGCAAGACGCGAGTGCTGGTCATTGGCGGTGGGTCGTCACACAACTTCAAGGATTTCTTCGGCACCACGGATGTGACCACACTCAAGGGCGCTGGATTCACCGTTCATTATACGGAAGATCGCGACCAAGCCGCTGCCGAACTGGCAAATGCGGATGTGGCGGTCATCAGTGTGAACCGGAAGTTCTTTGATACGAAGGCGTATCGGCAGGCCCTGATGGCGTTTGCGGATGCGGGCAAAGGCCTCATCATGCTGCACCCTGGCACCTGGTATGGTTTCACGGGTTGGCCAGAGCTGAATGCGAAGATTGTCGGCGGTGGCGCTCGCGGGCACGACAAGATTCATCCTTTTGACGTCAAGGCGGTGAAGGCAGCGCATCCGGTCATGGCCGGCGTGCCAGCAAGTTTCACGGTGGAAGACGAGCTGTATTACGTGAACGCCGAGCCAGAAAAGATCCCGGAAGGTACGGCGGAAATCGAGGTGCTGGCGGAGACCAGTCCGAGCGATAAGTTTCACAAACCGCATCCGAGTGTATGGGTGACCAAGCATTCAAAAGCGCGGATTGTGGGCATTGCACTGGGGCATGATCAGCGGGTGCATGATCATCCCGCGTTTCGGACACTGCTCGTCAATGCGGTGCGGTGGGCTGGGGGGAAGTGATAGGGCCCGTGTGAATAGTAAATGAGGTAACCCGTTTTAGAGGCGTTACAGCCGATATTCTCATGGACAAGTAGGCATGATTTGCGCTTTGAATAGTGCCATGGGTGAGAAACTAAGTGAATCTATTGGCGCATTTGCAGGTTGGGTCTGGGGCATACCTTTGATTGTGCTCTTGTTTGGAACGCACCTGTTTCTGACGGTTCGGACCGGGTTCATCCAAAAAAGAATCTGGCAAGGCATTCGCTTATCCTTCCGCAAGGAGAAGGGTGCGGATGGCGATGTGAGCCCGTTCGCTTCTTTGATGACGGCGTTGGCGGCGACGATCGGAACGGGAAACATCATCGGGGTAGCGACCGCGATCACGATGGGTGGACCGGGGGCTGTGCTATGGATGTGGCTGACTGGGGTGTTTGGGATTGCGACGAAGTATGCGGAGGCGATTTTATCGGTGAAATACCGGGTGAAAAATGACCGAGGTGAAATGTGCGGCGGGCCGATGTATGTGCTCGAGCACGGTTTGGGGATGAAATGGGCGGGGGTTTTGTTTGCGGCGCTGACGGCGATCGCTGGCTTTGGGATTGGGAATATGAACCAGTCGAATGCGGTGGTGAGCCAAGTGGCGGGATGGATGCCGCATGTGGATAAGGGTACGCTGGGGCTGGTGCTCGGTCTCGTGATGTCAGCGCTTACCGCAGCGGTGGTCCTGGGCGGCGTCAAATCGGTGTCACGCGTGTGCTCGTTCCTGGTCCCAGTGATGGCCTTGGTTTACGTTGGGGGTTGCGTGGCGATTCTGATCATGAACGCAGCGGAGTTGCCTGCGGCGATTTCCACGATTGTGGAAGGGGCCTTCAATTTTGAGTCCTTGGCGGGTGGATTCACTGGATCGGCGCTAGCGGCAGCGATGCGGTTTGGGATCGCACGGGGTTTGTTCTCAAATGAATCTGGGCTCGGTAGCGCGCCCATCGTGGCGGCAGCTGCACAGTCGCGCAATCCCATGCGGCAAGCGCTGGTCTCAGCGACGGGTACTTTTTGGGACACCGTGGTCGTGTGTGCGCTGACCGGTCTGGTGCTAGTCAGTTCGGGTCACTGGAAGGAGGGGCTCAAGAATACGGAGTTGACGCAAGCGGCATTTGCTGATCTGCACACATTTGGTCCGGCGATTTTGCTTTTTGCACTGATCACGTTTGTCTTCTCCACCATCATTGGCTGGTGCTATTACGGGGAGAAGGCTGTGGAGTATTTGTTTGGACGGCGGGCGGTGATGCCGTATCGGGTCATGTGGGTGGTGTTTGTCTTTGTTGGGGCGAACTCGCAGTTGGAGACCGTTTGGAATTTCAGTGATGCGGCGAATGGGCTGATGGCGATCCCGAACTTGGTGTCGCTCCTCTTGCTCAGTGGTCTCATCGCGCGCGAGACCCGGGAACACCAAGGTGATCTCGGGGAATAGAGGGAGGGATAAAAAATTCCGCCAAGGAAGTTGCATCCTGGCAAAAGTTCTCTATTTTCTTCCTCCCGTGCCTAGCACGGTTTGAAACTACTCCGTGGTGTAATGGTAACACAGCTGATTTTGGTTCAGCTATTCAAGGTTCGAGTCCTTGCGGGGTAGCCATTCTGATCAACAGAACGGCCACCATCTTTTCAGAAGGCGTTTAAATTATGGCTTCCGTGCAAACAGACGTTTGAAGAAGCCGGGTTTCGAGGAGGGTGAAGTATCCGAGCCGGCTAAGGGCTTCAAAGTGGGACGTGCCATTGGTTCCATGTCGGCGCTGAAGGCGTCTTGGGAATTGGGGCTAAGCGACATGGGAATGCGCAGGGGGCCGGGCTGAAAAATCGGGCTGGAAACGCTCTGGCTCCAAGGCGGTTGGAGAGTGCTCAAAGGCTGCCATTGGTCTTGGAGAGGATTCCACAGCAGGGTCTCCGGTAAAAAAGCACCATCGTTGAAGCGCGACTCCATCACCTGATGGCTGAAGGGCCCCAGGGCTTGGCCCTCCTCGTGGTAGTACCAGTTGTCGGAATCGATCATGATGGGGGATGCCGAGATTCTGTGGTGCCGATGGCCGGACTCGAACCGGCAAGGAGATTGCTCTCCGGCAGATTTTAAGTCTGCTGCGTTTACCATTTCGCCACATCGGCAGCGTTGGACTGAAGGCTAGCCGATGGTTAAGGATGCGGCAACTGGTTTGGCGGAGGAAGCCTCAGGAATCTCACTGGCGCAATGGATTGGCTATGGGGAGGCCTTTTTGGGCGCTGGAACTGGCGCTGGCGCGGGGGCAGGGCGGAGCTCGACGCTCAGTTTCTGCGGTTGATTGGCTTGATAGATTTGATCCTCAAACGCTTTGGCTTTGGCTTCGAGTTCGCTCTGCTGCTTCTGAAACTCTGGCAGCCAAGCGTCAAAGGCGGCTTTGCCCTCTGGGGTCTGCGCGGCACGCAGTTTGCCTTTGCGCTGACCGTAAAGGTTGCGCAGGGGGCGGATGGCTTCATCGTTGCGCTGCTTGTTGAGAGCGGCGACTTTTTCCGCCTGCTGATGTGTGGGCGAGTCGGGATCTTCTTGGATTTCGATGTGCCTGGAGAGGGCGTTGTGATCCCATGTGCCTACGGTTTGCCCTCCCATGAGAAGGTCATAACGCCCGGCGGCGAAACCCGAGATGGTGAAGGACTCGCTGGAGAGCTTGTGACCGCTGCGGGAGAGTTTGTAGCCCAGGGCAGCGTCATCTCCGACGACCCACGGTAGGGCGCTGGGGAGGAGATCAAAGACGAGGGTCTGACCGACGGTGCCTGTGGACTCTCCGAGGGTCGCGCTGCGGGAGGCGAGTTTCCATTGCTTGCGGGCGACGATGGCATTGACGCCACTGACAGAGCGCGGCTCACCGAAGGTTTCGATCATGGTGTGTGCCATGACCTGCTGCCCGGGGGCGTCTGGGTGGATGGCGTCGGCGATGAGGGTGAAGGCGGGGTCGGTTTTGCGTTCTTGCTCGGTGAGGTTGTTGAGGGCACCCCAGAGGTCGATGTAGCCGTAGCCACGCTGACGAGCCGTCTCCCGCAACCAACCGCTGTAATAGGCGAGCACCGCGTTGTAGCCGGTCACGTTGCGGCCCTTGGCGTAGTCGGGTTTTTCGAGGACGCGTTTGTCCCAGGCCTGGTGGTCAAACATGGTGGGGCCCATGAGGAAGAGGCGGCATTTGAGCGCGTCCAGCTTGTCCAGCAAAGTGGTCATGTCCCGCTTGTAAGTGTCAAAGGTGGCCTGGTCGAAGTCCTTGTAGCTGGCATCGTTCATGCCGAGCAGGACGGTGGCGACGGTGGGCTTGAAGCGGGCGATGTCGTCATCGAAACGGGCCAGGGCATCTGCTGCGCGGTCACCCGAGACGCCGGCATTGCGGAAATGAATGCGGCGGTCAGGGAAGCGGGTGAAGTAGAAGTTTTCCACATACTGGGTGTAGAGGCACTGGTGGGTGATGGAGTCGCCAATGAAGAGAAAACGATCGCCATCCTGGAGGTTGAGTCCGGTGGGTTCCTCGGTCGCGGGCGCTGGCGCGGGCGCGGGCGCAGGCGCTGCGGTTTGAGCGCTCGTGGTGGCAATGGTGAGGTTCAGGGAGAGGAGACCGAGGAGGAGAGAGAGGCGCTTCATGAGAGAGGAGAGTGGACACTACTAATCGTCTGATTCACCGGCAAACCTTCCGGCAAAAGGATCAAATGGGAGTGTTGGAGCATGCCCAGTAGCTCCATTTATGGTTGAAATTTGGCAGTTTTGGTCCGCGATGAACAGGTCTTTTTTGATCAGACCCCAATGAGCTTCAGTGCCCAGGCCAGAACGAGAGGGGTGGTGAAGACGCTGACAAAAGTGGTGGCGATGACGACCTGGACCGCAGTAGGGGCGTGGCCGCCATAGAGGCGGGCGATCATGATGCTGAAGACAGCGGAGGGCATGGATCCTTGGACGATGAGGATGCGCTTGAGTTCGACGCTGAGCGGCAGGAAGTAGGCGGCGGCGATGAAGGCTGACGGGACGACGGCAAGACGGAGGACGGGCGCCAGCACGGCTACCGGCCAGCTCAGGCGCTCTTGCCCCCAGATGTCGGTAATCGCAGCTCCGATGAGCAAAAGGGCGATGGGGACGGCGCAGGCACCAATCATGGAGAAAGCATTGGCGATGATCTCGGGAACAAAGGCATGCAGACCGGTGAAGTTAAGAGCGAGGCCGGTCAGGATAGCAATGACAGGTGGGTTGAGAGCGAGTCGCCACGGAGCCTTGGTAAAGCCAGTGAGGATGCCGACGCCGCTGATCCAGCAGCCAAGCTCGACACCCAGGGTGAAGGTGAAGAGCACTCCCATGGTGCCTTTGTCAGAAAACAAGGCGACGACGATGGGGATGGCGACGAAGCCGTAATTGGGCAGGCCGCAGGACATGGCAAAGGTGCGCCTGCCGCCGCCCACATGCAGACCGGCGAGGGGCGCGGTGATCCAAGCAATGGCAATGCCCAGAGCCACGAGGGCGAACCCCAGAAAGGCGGCGATCAGGACAGGCAATGGACTCATGACGGCCTCGTTGCCGATGAGACGGTCGAGGATCAGGCAGGGAGAGAGGACCGTGACGACCAGTCGCATCATGCTTTTGTCCACTTCCGGAGGAAGGAACTGGGTGCGCCGCAGCACTGCGCCGATGCCCATGGTCATATAGACGGGCAGAGTGACGGCGAGGATGGCTGAGTAAGATAGCATTCGGGAGCTGCAAGAATGGCGCGGGGTGGCTAGGTGGGCAAGTGGCCCTTACATTTGCGGTACGAACTGGGGGCCGGCCGGGCAACCGAGCCGGTTGCTCCACGAGGTCAGCCGCGCGGGTGAAATTTCTTGTGCACAGCACTCAAGCGGTTTTGATCGACGTGGGTGTAGATCTGGGTGGTGGCGATGTCAGCATGGCCGAGCATTTCCTGGATGACCCGAAGGTCGGCTCCGTGGTTGAGGAGGTGAGTGGCGAAGCTGTGGCGGAGTTGGTGCGGATGGATCTTTTTTTCGATGCCAGCGGCGGCAGCACGTTCGTTGACGATCTGCTCGACACGGGAGCCGGTGAGGCGGGTGCCCCGGCGAGACAGAAACAGGAAGCTCTGGGTCTTGGGCTTCACGAGCAGGGGACGGGCGTGGGCGAGGTAGGCGGCGATGGCCTCCCTGGCTGCTTGACCGACCGGGGCAAGGCGGGTTTTGGATCCCTTGCCCGTGACACGAATCCAGCCCTCTTCCAAACTGAGGCTCTCCAGACGAGCCCCCGTGAGTTCGGAAAGGCGGAGGCCGCTGGCATAAAACAATTCCAAGATGGCGCGATCCCGACGTGATAGAGGGTCGTCAGCAGTCACTGACTCCAGCAAGTGGCGCACCTCCTGTTCGTTCAGGGTGTCAGGCAGGGGAAGTTCCTGGCGCGGTGGTAAAATGGGATCGGCGGGATCGCCCACCCGGTGCCCACGCGCCACGAGCCAACGGAAAAAGATTTTGACCGCGATGAGTTCGACGCGGGCACTGGAGGCGGCAAGACCGTCTTTTTTGCGCTGGATCAGGTAATCGGAGAGATGGGCGGTGGTGACGTCCGCAGGAGATTCAATTTGGAAACGCGTCTGCAGCCAGTCAGCTAAAGCTTCGAGGACACGGCGGACGAGGAGTTGGTAGTTCACGGACAGACCCCGCTCGGTGGCGAGGTGGAGAATGAAGGCGTCGATGGCGT
>JBIIUD010000142.1:0-6697 GCA_044340175.1 Verrucomicrobiaceae bacterium | reverse complement strand
ATCCAGAAACCCCTGGGATGTCACGCCCTCTGATGGGTTCCTTCGAGGGGAAACCCCGCCAACAGCAAAGCTTCATTCCCTTCGAATATCGGTTCGGTGGCCACCGCACCCGCCATTTTTTCATTTTTCAAACGCCCCTCCCGAGGCTTCCATGCAGCGCTTATGCTCACTGCTGATTTTGACTACCACCTCCCCCCCGAATTAATCGCTCACGCGCCGCTCCCAGACCGCGCGGCGTCACGCATGATGGTCATCCACCGTGGCACAGGCCTGATCGAGCACCGTCAGTTTAGCGATCTGCCTTCTTATGTAGTGCCCGGTGACAGGGTGGTTTTAAACAACACCCGCGTCATCCCTGCCCGATTTCTCACCGAGGACAATCGCGAGATTCTCCGCCTCCAGTCCCTGTCACCCACGCTTTGGCGCTGCATGGTTAAGCCTGGAAAACGTTTCCGCCTCGGCCATCAAGTCACCTTAGGTTCCGCCACGGGCAGCGTGCGCGAGGTCTTCGAAAATGGTGACCGCCTGATTGAGTGGGACCAGCCTGTGGATGAAGAGCGCTTCGGTCATCTCGCACTCCCACATTACATGGAGCGCGAGGATACGCCCGCAGACCGCGAGCGCTACCAAACGGTCTTCGCAGCGCATGAAGGCTCCATCGCCGCCCCCACAGCAGGCCTGCATTTCACTCCAGAAATGCTCTCTAACCTGCCTCATGCCTTCATCACGCTGCATGTCGGCGTCGGCACTTTCCAACCGGTGCGTGCCGAACGCATCGCCGATCATGTCATGCACTATGAGGAGTATGATGTTTCCGCCGCTGCCGCGACTGAGATCGCTTCGGCCAAGCGGGTGATTGCTGTCGGCACCACTGCCACCCGGACGTTGGAAACCCTCGCCCGAGACCACGGTCAAATCGTTGCTGCACGCGGGGAAACCAACCTCTACATCACTCCAGGGTTCGAATTCAAAGCCGTTGGTGCGCTACTCACCAACTTCCACCTACCCAAGAGCACTCTCATGATGCTTGTGAGCGCCTTCGCTAGCCGCGACCTCATCATGGAAGCCTATCGCCAAGCCGTTACGGAGCGCTACCGCTTCTTCAGTTATGGCGACTGCATGTTAATCCTCTGATAGGATGCAGCTGGGGCCTTGTACCGCTGCCTGATTGACTCGTGGTAGCCATGGGGCGTCTGGCAATCCTTGGGTAAATCATGCCTTTCTTCTCTCTCCGCTTGTAACGGCACGCATTCTGTTGCGTTTTCTAGTACTGTTTTGATCATGAACCTCGCTCTGCGCCCCGCTACCCTTGCTGCCCTCAATGCCTTTCGCGCGCGTCGAGGCCGACTGCTGCATTGGCAGGCCCTGCTCATTCTGCTTTTTGTCGCCGCCGCCGCGTTGGCCGTCGTCGCTCTTCTTGACCGAGCCCGGTTGCTACCTGACTCCGTTCGTCCGTGGTTGTCTTTGTCGGTTTATGCCGCCGCAGCCCTCACCGCTTGGCGACTCGCTTGGAGCCGTCTCGGCGCCGCCCGCGCAGACACGGATGCCGCCAGACTCATCGAAGAAGCCGCCCCCGCTCTGCATGAACGACTGCTCGCCGCTGTCGAGCTTTCCCAGACCGGCGCTGGCGCTTCTGCGACGTTGCCCGACTCTCCAGAGTTCCGCGCCCGCCTCCAGGATGAAGTCGCTTCGGAAGTGCAATCCGTCCGCTGGTCGCACGCCCTTCCTTTTGCCACCCTTGCCCCCTGGTTCCGTCGACTCGCCTTCACCGCCCTCATCTTCACTGCACTCGCCGTTACTCCGAGCCTGCATTTCCCCGGTTTCCTCGCCCGCGCGGCGCTGCCATTTGCCCCTTTGGAGCGGCCTGCCTCTGTCGCCATCGTCATCATTAATCCCGCCCCCGCAGACAATTTGGCACCCTTTGTTTCTGAGGTCGAAATCACTGTCGATGTCTCCGGTGAACTCGGCACTCAGCCAGTGCTCCTAGAGTTCGGAGAAATGGGAGTTCCCACCCGCCGCCTCGAAATGGCGCATCTTCAAGGCACACGCTTTGAGCAGAAACTGCCAGTCGGCCAGAATGACCTCCGTTACCGCATCGCCGCAGCTGACGGCCTGACCGCTTGGCATGTCCTTAGCGCCCGCGCCCGCCCCGCCATCGAGACATTTGTCAAAACGCTCACCCCGCCTGCCTACACAGGACTGCCCGCCATCACACTCACGGAAACCAACGGCGACATCGAAGCCCTTGAAGGCTCCCGCCTTCAGCTCTCTCTCAAAACCAATCAACCCATCGCCAAGGCCAGTCTCTCCCTTAATCCCACCGACCCGACACCGCCACCAGCACCTGAACTGACCATCGCCTCGCCCGCCGAGCTGCAAACCAGTTTCGAAATCACCCCGTCCCTGCATTCCTGGCAGACACGGCTCGCCGCTGCGGAAACACAATTCACCAACGACGAAGCCCATCCCTGGCGCATCACCCCCATCACCGACGCGCCGCCCACTGTCGCCCTCACCGAGCCCGCTGATTTTCTCTCCCTTCTCCCCGACGAAAGCCTGCGCGTGATTGGTTTAGCCAGTGATGATGTCGGTCTAAAATCCGCCACCTTGCGCACGGCCATCAATGCCGGCAAACCAACCGATATTCCACTCATCCTGGCACCTGCCACCCGCGAGCAGCCCCTGAATCACCTCCTTGCTCTCGCTCCGCTACAACTCAAAGGCGGCGACTCCTTGCTGGTCCAGTTCACCATCACCGATTTGAAAGGCCAGACGGCTGAAAGCCCCCCGGTGCGTGTGGTCATTCAGGAGCAAACGGTCGATCCCAAATTGCGCGCTTGGTCAGAGGCACAGCAACGTCTCGCCGCCACAGCGGCCGAACTCGAAACTCAATCTCGCGAACTACGTGAAGCTGCCTCCAAAGTCAAAAAAGACGCTGCCCTAGCCCAGAAAGGCAAACCCGCCAATGACCCCGACGGCCAGCTCGCTCGTCTCAAAGCCGCCTTGGATGCCTCCAAACAGACTGCCGACGATCTTTGGACGCAGGTGCAAAATGCCGCCCGCACTGCCCCCGACAAACTTGCCACCGAAGAGGCCCGCATTTTGGGCGAACGCATCGCCCGCGTACGGCAAGCCTCCCTCCCTCAACTCATCGCCGCTGCCCAGGAACCCATCGAGAGCACCGAACCGCTCAAGCGTGCCGCCAACGACGCTGCCGCCGCTGCGGACACCCTCCTCAAGGCCGCCTCTTTGTTTGCCGCTGAAGCAAGTGCCCAAGTGGCCGCCCGCGCCGCTGAACACCTCAAACGCCAAGAGGCCAATCTCGTCCAGACCGCTCTTCCCGCCAACCGGGATACTGACCAGCGCCCGCGCTGGCAGGAGCAGCAGCGTGCCGCCATCGCCACCACCCAGGCCCTCGACAAAGACCTGCAGACCCTCCAGGAAATCAACCCCGACCGCGGCCAGTCCCGCGCCATTGAACAAATTCGCAAGGAACTCACAGAGACCACCCACGACCTCCGTGATTCCCTTGACACGCCCGAGCAAAAGAAAAGCCCCGAGCACCTCTACGGCGCCGCCGACAACCTACGCAATCGCTTGCAAAAAGCTGCCGACCAATCCCGATCTATCGCCGAAACCACCGCTCAGAAAGCCGCGCAACTCCGCGAGCAACTGAACAGACAAGATAACCCCGCACTTGCCGCTCTGGACGAAGCCAAATCCGCCCTCCAAGAAGCCGCCAAACAAGCCGCCGAACCACCCAAAAAACAACGTCCCACCAAAGACGGTCTCACCGCCGACCAACGCGCTCAGCAAAAACTCGCCGAGGCCGCGCGCCAACTCCAGGATCAAGCCGACCTCAAAGCCCAAATCCCCGACCCCACCGAAAGCGCCGCCGCGCTCGACACCAATCGCCTCTCCCGCGCTGCTGACCAACTTTCCCGCGATGCCCAGGAATCCGCAGCTGACCCCACAGAGAAAGCCGCTACTGCCCTCGCGGAGGCCGCACAGAAAGCCTCGGATCTCGCCCAAGCCGCCCGCACCCTCCAGGCTGAGGCGCGCTTGCAAACGGCGGCACAGACCCTTGCCCAAGCCGCTAGCGAGCCGACCCCAGCTAAAGCCGACGCCCAACAACTCGCCCGTAGCGCGGCCGATATCCAGGCCGCCAGCGAATCCCTGCGCGCCGCTGCCGAACCCCTACGCAAAAACAAAGACACCCAGGAACCCGCCAATCTTGCGCAACAAGCCGCCGACCAATCCCGCGCCGCCGCCCAACAGCAGACCGATCAGGCCCGCCAGTCCGCGCAAAATCCCGAGCACTCGCCTCAGGCCCCCGCTCAGACCGCTCCCGCCGCCGTCCTCGCCCAGCGCGCGGCCGAGTCGCTCGCTCCCCAGGCTGACGCCGCCCGCCAGACCCTGGATAAGCTCACCCCTGCCGTGAGCGACATGATGCGCCAGCTTGCCCAGGATTTGAAGACCAGTCAGCAGGATACCCAGACCGCCGCCGACGCCGCCAAAGCCGAAAAGCCCGTCGCCGAAGTCGCCCAGCAGGCCCAGGAGTTGCAGCCCCAAACGACCGAAAACGCACAACGCATGGAGGCCCTCCAGTCCGCCCTGCGCCAGGAGGCCAATCAGGCCGACCTCGCCCAGGCCCAGCAGCGTCAAATGGCCCGCAGCGCAGACGTCGCTCTCGAACAGATGCGGCAAAAAGCTCCGCAAATCGCTGGCAACCTGAAGCAGGCCGCCCAGGCCAGCCAAAGCCAACCCCAAGCCCAGGCCCTGCAAACGGCCGCCGACTCCCAGCAGCAAACCGCTCAGGCTCTCGATGCTTTGGCCCAAAACTTTGAACAAATGGAAAACGGCGAGACCCTGACCCCTGAGCAACTCGCCGCCATGAACCAGATGGAGCAGGACCTCGGAGTTCAGCAGCAGCTTGATGAAGCCTACCAGCGCGCCGAAGCCCTGGCCAAACTCGAAGAAACCGCCAAGGAAAACCCCGCCGCCGCTCTGGCTCTCCTCGAAAAGGAACTCGCAAGGCCCTGGCAAATCTCGGCCGAGATACCGCACAGACCAGCGAGGCTCAACTCGCCACTCAAGCCAATCAACCCGCCTTCCTTGGCACCGCCGCCGAAGAAGCCGCCCACCAACTTCAGCGCGTCGCCCGCCACGAAAATCGCCTCCAGCAAGACCCCGCCGGACAGGCCATCACCGCCGCCGCTCAGGAATTGCAAAAGACTGCGCAAGACACCAAGACCAATCCCGGCAATGCAACGCCACAGAAAAGCCAGGCCGCCACCCAGGCCGCGCAAAAAGCCTCCGAGGCTGCCACCACTGCTGCCGCCACCACCCTGCCCGCTCCTGGAGCCACTCTTGGCGAGCAAATCCAGTCCACCGCCTTAGCTCAGGCCCTGGACCAGCTCGACCAGACTCTCAATCCCATGGCCTCCAGCCCCGGACAGCAGCAGCCTGGCCAAGAGGGGCAAGCTCAGCAGGGACAACAGCAGCAGCAACAACAACAACAAAACCAGCAGGCCGCTCAGCAAAGCCTTGCCGATGCGCAGCAAAGCCAACAGCAATCCATGGCCCAGAGCCGGAACCAAGGTCAAGTTCCCGGCTCCCAACAAAGCCAACAAAACATGGCTCAAAAGGACGCGCCGCCTTCGCAAAACTCTGAGCAATCCAACGAGGGTGGGAATTTCCAGACGGTCGTCAAAGAGGGCGAGCTTGGGGGCCAAATCATCATGGTTGCAGGCGACTGGGGCCACCTTCCCGCCCGCACCGCGGAGGGCCTCACCGAGGCCACCCGCCAGGACGCGCCACCCGAATACCGCGCGGCCATCGAGAACTACTACAAAGCCATCTCCACTCAGTCCCGCAAATAATCGACCCCTCCGCTGTAGCTGCATAGCTGTCCGCTTGTTGAGCTTTCCAGATCCTCAAAAAACGCCTAATCATTCCATTGCGACATTCACGCGAAATGCAGTGACGATCAAAAGGATCAAAGGCCAATGCGTTTCTTCTTTCCTTCCAGCGTTCCCCGCTGCAAACTCCGCGCTCCCTTCCTCCCTCCATGAACTCTCCCTCCTCCAACGCCACCAAACGCAACCAGCTCTTCATCATGATGATCCTGGAGTTCTTCATCTGGGGTGCTTGGCTGCCCCTCATCTGGGGCTACATGGGCAAGGACGGCCTCAATTTCACGGAAAGCCAGACCGCCTGGGTCGGCACCGCCTTCGCCATCGCTTCCATCGTCGGCATCTTCTTCTCCTCCCAGTTCGCCGACCGCAACTTCGCCGCAGAAAAATTCATGGCCTTCAGCCACCTCGTCGGCGGCATCGCTATCCTCGCCATGTACTGGGCCACCAGTTTCCCCGTCTTCTTCGGACTCATGCTCGTCCACTCCCTGTTCTACGTCCCCACCATCTCCGTCGCCAACTCACTCGCTTTCAGCCACCTGCAAAACGCGCAGAAAGAATTCGGCATCGTTCGCATGGGCGGCACCATCGGTTGGATGCTCGCCGCCTGGCCCCTCTACTTCATTCTTCAAGGCAAAGTCGGTGCCGAAGCTGTCGCTGCCTCCCGCAACATTTTCCTCGTCTCCGGCATCTCCTCCCTCGCTCTCGCTGCCTACAGCCTCCGTCTCCCCCACACCCCGCCCAAGCCCGCCCAACCTGGTAAAGGCGGCTTCGCCTGGCTC
>JBIIUD010000761.1:0-6717 GCA_044340175.1 Verrucomicrobiaceae bacterium | reverse complement strand
GAGATCGTCGGCCAGGACGCGGTGCGAGTGCTGGAGGAGGCGCTGCGGCGGGAGCCCGTCAATGAGCTGCTGCTTTCTGCGCTCAGCCGGATCTTGCTGTTGCAGCGGCAGCCAGAGGCGGCGTTGAAACGCTGGCGGGAGGCGGCTGAAAGGATGAGCGGTACGGCGGCCATTCCTCTGCTGGAGCGGCAGTCAGAGCTGATGCTGGCGACCCAGGATCTGCCTGGCCACATTGAGACCGGCTTGAAGGTGGTGGAATTAGAGACGGATGTGGGTCGGCGGCGGGAGGCCTTCAAACGGTTTTTGGATCGGCTGACGGCGGCGGATGCCAGCGGGCGTGAACTGGAAACCTCCGTGCTCAAGGACCGGCTGACGATGGTGGTCAAAGCCCTGGAGTCGGCAGCGGCGCGGCGGCCGTTTGACGCGTTTTATCCAGAGGCACTGGCGCAGACGCACCTCCGCGCTGAGGATCCGGTGGCGGCGTTTGCGGCAATGAAGCGGGCCTACTACACCGCGCCAGACACGCCCTTCTCCCTGGATCAACTGCGGGATGCTGCGCTGCGTGTGGAGGACATGGCTCTGGCGGTCTATTTCCAGAAGCAGGTGGCAGCGGCGGCAGGTCCGGCTGAGGTGTCCAAGGAGACGCGCTTTCTGGTGGAGCTGCTGGAGCGGGACTTTCAAATGGATCAAGCCGACCAGGTGCGACGGCGGCTGGAGCGTCGATTTTCCCAAGATGTGAAAGCGTTGCAGGGCCTAGCGACGCATTATCAGGAAACGGGCCAGGATGAGGCGCAGCGGCGGGTGCTGGAGCAGATCGCACGAGTGCGTCCGTGGGATGGGCGGGTGCGACTGGAGCTGGCCTTGCAATGCCTCAAAGTCGGTGACAAACCGGCGGCCAAGGTGGAGTTGGAACGGCTCCTGGAAGCACTGCCCGCGAAGAAAGAGACGGCGGTGACGAGCCTGACCCAGGTGGCTTTGCCGCTGACGGATCTGCGACAGGAGGGAAAACGCGGCACGGCCGGTCAGGTGGCAGATTTGCTGGAGTCGGTCACGGGTATCGAGGCGGCCGAGCTGGAGCCCTTACGCGTGTTTTTGAAAATGCCGCGCCCGGAGTTCGCACGGCTGCCAGAGACGCCCGAGAGGCAGCGGCTGCGGGCAGTGGAAGAGCTGGCGCGGCTGCAGGAAACGGCAGCAGCGCGGCAGGCGTGGCGGCAGCGCTGGCAGGCGCGCTCAGCCGAGTCACCGACGGAGGCTCTTTGGGCGCTGTTTTATGCGACGGACGACTCGGACCCGACGGCGTTTTCAGCGGCTGTGGCGACGGTGTTGAAAGGATTTGTCGGCGTGGAGGCGGAGTTTGCGCGAGCTTGGCTGCTGCTGCGTGGCCACGCCATGTCTGCTGCCCTGACCTGGGCGGCCGATCAGGAGGGGGTGGCGAAGCCGGACTTGGGTCGGCGAACCCGGCTATTGCAGGCGGGGCTTTTGGCTCTGGTTGACCTGCCCGGACACGTCTGGTCGGAGGCTGAAATGTTGGTCCTTTCACGCGCGCAATTGCTGCCGAACACGGCCCTTCTGGAGCTGACGCGGAAGCTGCAGGATCGCCAGCATTACGAGCCCGCCTTGGCGCTCGGAGAGTGGCTGCGGCAGCATTCGCGCTCGCTGGGGGCGGACTACGCGCTGATGATGGCGCGCATGGCGGAGTCAGCGGAGCGTTGGGACCTGGCGCGGCATTACCTGGATCTGGCGGTGGGCTCGCCCACAACCCCGGGCCGCTACCAAGGCGTTTACGATCCTTTTCTTTACAGCGTGGGAGCGCTGGCCCGCACTGCGCGCTCACGCCAAGAGCGGGATGCCGCGCTGGCAAAGGCCTGGAAGCATCTGCAAAAAACGCCTTCATCAGACATGACGGAACTGCGCCGCGCAGCTGTGGCGGGTCTGGCGGGTGCTGAGACGCAGGCGGTGGATCGGCTGGAGCGTTGGGTACGGGATGATTTTCTGGGGAATCGCCCTCTCGGACAAAAGCCCGGCGGCCTGATGCCTCAGGGTTCCCTGCGCTTTGAGGAGGCGCCCCAGGCCCAGAGTCTGTGGGAGGAGACGCGGGAAATTGGTGCTCTGCTCACTCTGCAGGGGCTGGCCGGCGTGTCTGCCGCTGCCGAGCAACGGCTGCTGGAGAAATGGGGCTCCGTGCAACTGGGGCCGCGCCCAGGGTATGAATTCAATGAGTTGCGCATCGCCCACCTGCTTCGGTCCCTGCGTGGGACCAATCACGCCAGTCGGCTGCGGTTGATCCGCAACTGGCTGGCCCCGGTGGACATGAAGGTCGAGTCCTCGGTGGAACTGCTGGGGGAGCTGGGAGGCAAACTGGAGGCCGCCTCATTTGCTCGCGAAGCCATCGAGGTTTTTCGTCTGCTGCCAGAGCGCGCGCCGACCAACAGTGAATACGCCTCCTGGCTGCTGCGGGCCAGTGAAGGCGCACGCGAGGTGGAGCCGGGGAAAAGCTTTTCCATTCAACTGATCAATGCCGTGCCACCCTACAAACCGCCGACACCGGGAGACGATGCGCTCAGGGAGATGCACGCCCGGTTTTTGGTGATGGATTTTGATCTGAAAGAGCTGCGCGCCCGAGCGTTTCGAGACAATAAAATCCCCACGCTGCCTGGACGCCTACCGCCCGAGACCGCCTACCTGCGGGAGCTGGCACGGCTGCTGGAGCGGATGGGCTTAAATGAAGAGGAACTCAAGGCTTGGCAGCGCTTTCACGCCTGTTTCTTGCATCATGATGACGACGGCTTGGAACCTGATACCGAGTGCGTGCTGCGGCAGGCCCGACTGCTGGTGGCAGCCAGCCGCAGGGCCGAGGCGCTGGCGATCCTGCGCACAAGGAAAACCGTCGCCAAACCCGGAGTGTTGGAGCATGAGGCGCTTTTGCTAGAGGCAGAACTGGTCGCAGCGGAGGGGCAGTGGGACGCGCTACGCCCGCTCATGCTGCGCGCGGTGGAGCAGCATGAAGCGGGCACGGTCATCTCTCTGGCCAAACAATTGCGGGAAAAGGGCAGGGCTGAGGAGTCGCTCAACTTGCTGACCCAGGCCGAACGCCGAGCCAAGGAGGGCGATCAACGGTTCCAGCTGCGGCTGGAGCTGATCATGGTGCTGCAGGCAGAAGGGAAAACGGAACTGAGCGCGGTGCACGCCCGATTGGCAACGCTTTTCCGCACCTCTGGACGGGAGGCGGGGGTGGAGAAACGCCTGCTGGACTGGCTGGCCGAGGAGGCGATGCAATCTGAGGCGGCGGAGGCGGCGCATTGGGTGGCCTTTTTGAAAGCCCAAGCCCGCTCCAGTCCAGACCGGGTGCTTGCGGCAGCGGCACTGAGCGCTTGGGCGGCGCATTGGGCAGCGGGTGACGAGGTGTTTCGCCAGGTGCAGCAGACTTGGCAAGACGTTGCGCATACGGAAGCTGATCGGTTCTGCCTTGAACTGACAGCGGGCATGCTTCTGGCTGGCGGTCATGCTCAGGAGGCCTGGGATACAGCGGTCCTGGCGGGTAGCTTGCCGACGCTCCGGCGGGCAGGGCGTTATCTGCCTGTCATGGTGAAAGCGGGGGCGGCCTTGGGCAGGGACGCGTCATTGACAGAGCTTTTTGGGGAAGTGGTCCACCGGCCGATCCCGGGCGGTGAGCGCGTGGCGGACTGGGCGGCAGCTTTTGAGGAAACAGGTCATGCGGATCTAGCGCGGGAGCTGTGGGAAGCGGCGCTGAAAGCAGCCCGGGATACCGAGACTCTGACACCGGCCTTGGCCTCAGGGTGGGCGCGGTTTCTGATCCGGCAAAAGGCGTTTCCCGCCGCGGAAAGCTTCCTGCTGGCCCATGACTACCTACTCACGCGGGAACTGCCGGAGCTGCTCCAGGAGCTCTTCACTGGCTGGCAGCGACTGGCGGAGCTGCCCACCCAAGTGGCGCGCTACCGCCTAGCGCGCGGCCTCCAGCAGGAGGTGCTTTGGCGCATCGGCGCGTTGAAACCATGAAACCCGCTTGACAACAGCACGGGAAGCGACTAAACACTCGGCCCTTCAAGCCCCTTTTCGTCATGGCCAACACCCGCTCCGCAGAAAAAAACATCCGCAAAACCGCTAAGCGCACGCTGGCGAACAATGCTCAGAAGAGCAAGCTCCGCACCCTGCGCAAGAAAGTGCTGGCCGCCGTGGAATCCGGTGACAAAGCTGCTGCGGAAGCTTCCTTGAGCATCTTCACCTCTGCCTCAGACAAGGCCGCCAAGTCCAAGGTGATTCATTCGAATGCCGCCTCCCGGGCCAAGAGCCGTCTCTCCTTGAAGATCGCCGCCATCAAGGCCTAAGCGCTTGCTCATCTCCATTTCCTGAAAGCCGCCTCCCAAGGGCGGCTTTTTTTGTGCCATTTTATTGCATCGGTCGCGTTCGCGGGTGCAAGGCTGTTGCTGCAACGCGCGAAGCAGAGCACATTGAGAGATCATGAAACCGCACCCCCCACCGCGCCGCCTGCGAAGACTCGCTGCAGGGCTTGCGGTGACAACGGGACTTGGCTTGTGCGGACTGCTGGGGTGGGCATTGCTGCCCTGGATGGTTGATTTGCCGCCCGCGCTGGTATCGCCGCGCCCGGTTTCGGCGCGGTACTTGGCCCAGGATGGCACGCCGCTGCGGCAGCTGCTGGATGAGACGGGCCAGCGTTCAGCTCCAGAAGTGGCCGCAGAGCAAATTCCCCCGTTGCTGATGGAGGCGACGGTGGCCGTGGAAGACAAGCGTTTCTTTCACCATGGAGGGATCGATTGGTGGGCCATCGGGCGTGCGGCCCGAGACAATTTCAAGTCTGGTCGCGTCGTCTCTGGGGCGTCCACTTTGCCACAGCAGCTCATCAAAATCAGCTCACCCAAAGGTCCACGCACCCTGTGGCGGAAGTTTGTCGAGGCTCAACAGGCACGTCGTCTGGTGCGCGAGTGGCCGCGCCGCCGCATCCTGGCCACTTGGCTGAATCGGGTGCCCTTTGGCAATCTGATCATCGGCTGCCAAGCCGCCAGCGAGGGCTATTTCAACAAGCCGCTGGGAGATCTGACCCTGGCCGAGTGCGCGCTGCTGGCCGGGCTGCCACAGTCGCCAGCGCGATTGAACCCCCTGACGCAACCCGAGCGTGCGGCCAAGCGCCAACGCCATGTGCTGGAGCGGCTGCTGGCGGAAGGTTACATCGATGCCGCCACTTTCCAGCGTGCTCTGGCGCAGCCGCTGGTGTACATGCCTTTTCATGGTGGATTCGAGGCTCCTCATGCCGTTGATCTGCTGCGACAGCAGGCACCTGGGGAAAACCTCTTCCGCACCACGCTCGACGCCACTCTGCAACACCGCGTGGAGCAGATCCTCAGCAACCGCTTGGCCGGATTGCGTGATCGTCATGTCACGCAGGCAGCGGCGGTGGTCATCGAAAACGCGACTGGCAATGTGCTGGCTCTGGCGGGGTCGCGAGATTTCTTTTCCGAGGACGGCGGTCAAATCAACGGAGCCTGGACACCGCACTCCCCCGGTTCAGCGGTCAAGCCTTTCACCTACCTGCTGGCACTGGAGCGCGGTTGGACACCGGCCACAGTCATTGCGGACCTCCCGATCGCTTTTGCCACGCCGACCGGCCAATACCGCCCCGAGAACTACACCGGCAGAACTTTTGGCCCTATGACGGTGCGCGCGGCGCTGGGCAATTCCCTGAACATTGCTGCGGTGAAAACCCTGGATCACGTCGGCGGCGCATCGGTGCTGCTGGCGACATTGCAGCGACTGGGGTTGTCCACACTCACTGAATCTCCAGAGCACTACGGCCTGGGACTCACCCTCGGCAATGCGCCAGTGCGTCTGCTTGAGCTGGCGAATGCCTACGCGACCCTAGCTCGTCTGGGTGAGCACCGACCCTGGCGGCTGTTGCAAACGGATCCGAACCCACCACCGGTGCGACTGTTTGACCAACGCCACGTCTGGCAAATCGCCGATATCCTCAGCGACAACCAAGCGCGGCTGCACACCTTCGGCGCGCATTCGCCACTGCGCATGGCCTTTAAGGTAGCCGTTAAAACCGGCACCAGCTCCTCCTATCGCGACAACTGGGCGCTTGGCTTCACGCCCGAGTTCACGGTGGCGGCATGGGCTGGCAACTTTGATCGCACGCCGATGCAGGGCGTGTCAGGTGTCACCGGAACCGCACCGATCTTGGCAGATGTGTTTACCGCAGTGCACGAAATCTCGGGGACTCCGACTTGGTTTGAGCGGCCCAAGGGCATCGAGGCCGTGCGCATTGACCCACGCACGGGACGGCGGCTGACGGCGCAGTCGCCCGCGGTGAGGCTCAGCCAGACGGACTGGCTGCTGTCGGAGACCCTACCGCCGGCGGCAACTGGCGCTGACTACGATGAGCAGGGCCGGGCTTTTCTCTCCCCTGAATATCGCGAATGGATCATCCGACCCGATAACTGGCTGGCTGATCTCGTGTCTTTGGCTCCCTCTTCTCCCCACCCTACTGTTGCCGGCCTGCGCATTCTTCAGCCGTTGGAGGGTGCGGTTTATCATCTGGATCCTGATCTTCCCGGTCAGGGTCGGGTCCTAACCCTGCGCGCCACCCCGGGTCAAACCGGAGCGCACTGGTCCAGCCCCACGTTGACCCTGACTCAAGGCTCCGCTGGCCAGATGACAGCGATCTTGACTCCCGGCCGCCAC
>JBIIUD010000141.1:0-6718 GCA_044340175.1 Verrucomicrobiaceae bacterium | reverse complement strand
TTTGATTTCCACCCGCACCACGGCAGCATGGAGCGAAAGAGAGGCGAGGGATGAGAGCAGGATGAGGCGTGTAGAGAAAGTCACCCGCCGAGTACGCTGCTTGCGCGCCCTTTTGGCAAGAGCGCCCTCTGACTTTCTTGGCGAGCGCTCACGCCGTCTCCGGCATGAAGGTCGGAAAGACGATGCCTTTTGCGCCGACGACTGGAGCGGTGGATTGAGCGACGTGGAGCTCGACATTGCGAGCACCCCATGCGTAAGCCGTGCGCACGAGTGTGGCGGCGGCGCAGGGCGCGAGGAAGACGAGTGTCTTGCCACGCAGGCCGTCGAGGGCTTTCCAAAGCAAGGCGATGGCGGTTTCTTCATCCGCAGCGACTCCGGGGCCGATCATGGTACAAGACGGATGCGTGCTCATGCCGAGGAAGCCGTTCACGGAACCGTCTGCGGCTTCAGAGACGAGCAGACGCCAGACGCCGACTTCGTTGCGCACGAAAAACGCAAAGTCCTTCTCGCGGCGGATGCCTTGCTGCGATTGCTCGAAGTCGGCGATTCGCGGCGCATCGGCTAAAACAGCCTCGCACACGCGTTCGATGCCGACAGGCGCGGCGGCGTCCAGGCCGGTGTCAGGCACGCTGATGAGCAGATCTTGAAAAATGGCTCCGGGGACAAATCCGAGCCGCGTGTAGAGCGAGAACGAATCGAGATTGAGCAGGCTCGACACAAGCCGTGCCGGTTTGCCGAGGCGTTTCGCTTTCTCCAGCACGAGCGACATCATCCGCTTCGCAATGCCACGTCCAGCGGCCTCAGGAGCGGTGGCGACGATGCCGACTGCGACATGCGTTTCACGTTCATGGGAGAAACACACGCCCACGAGCACACCGTCCTCCGTGCGGGCGGTAACGCACTCGCCGGGATCGAGCGCTTCATACACTTCGGGAAAGAGCATGAAAGGCTGCGGGCTATCCCCAAATCGGGCGCCCTGGCCGAGGTGTTTCTCATACCATTTTACCAGAGCTTCATGCAGCAAGCGTGCGGCGGCTTCGTGATCGGCGTTCGTGAGAGGGGTGAAGTCAATGTGTTCGCTCATGTTTGAAAGGATTTCGAGGCTGATACCAGGGCTCTTTTGAAGAAGGCCTTGGCACGGCGTTAAGCTTTTGGAGTCATCTTGTCGGCATGCTATTCGCTGGTCTTTGGCATGCAGAGCAAGGGCCATTTGTGTGAGATGAGCAGCGGAGACTTGGCAGCATGGGTGTGCTATCAATTACGCGACGACGATCCAACATCTTCTTTTAGCGGCATGCGCTTCGTGAATGAAAGGACAGACGTGTCGAAGCCGATTGCTTCAGATGAAACGCCGCCCACTCCTTGCTACCCTTCTTGGCCTGCCTGCGACGACCTTGAGCGGAGCGGGAGGTGGCCATGAACTCCACAATCCGTATGCGGATGTCGCGTGGGATGAGTGGGAATGTCTACACTCGATGTCACATCAGCATCAGGGGCAGACGGATGCTTCGCGCGATGGCTTTGTGGACATGGGCTACGGCCACTTTGCCTTCAGCAACTACTACCCCTCCGCGCCGACGTATCCGCTGCCTCAGGACTATGCCGCGAAGCATCCACAGCTCATCGCCGCGCCGAATGCAGAGCATCATTCCTACACCGACACAGGCCTGCATGCGAACGCGCTCGGCAGCCTGCTTGCCACGGGTTACGGCAGCAACGTGAGCGCGAAGGAGTGCGCCGTGTCACCCATCGCGCATCGCTTTGATGGATTGAACGTGTTGGATGCGCAGCGCCCCTGGCTCGGTGTGTATCGGTTGGATGTGCGGCTCGCCGCGAAAGCAGGCAAACCAGCTGCCAGCCTCACCATCGAAGGCGCGAACGAGTGCGACTCCCGCAATGGCTTTGCCGACCAAGGCCCCGTGAGTGAACGCAGCTTGCCGCCGGGCAATCACACGCTCTACCTGCGCACCACGGCTGCGAGCATGCAGACGAAGCTACTGTTTGATGCCGATGCGATCAGCGTGACGCAGTTTCGCCTCATGCAGGGCACGAACCGCCCGTGGCGCGATGTCTTCCGCGAGGCTTTTGAGAAGCTGCAGCATCCCGATGGTGGCGGCATGACGCTGAATCACCCAACGGGCAAGCTCGCCGACTACCTGCCGATGCTCGACTTCGATCCACGCGTGCTCGGCATCGAGGTGTGGAATCAGCTCACCTCCGGCTTTGGCTCCAGCCGCGGTTTCTACGATCACAGCGGCGAGCCTAACCTGCACTTCTACCAGCTCTGGGATGACATCCTGCGCACTGGCCGACGTTGCTGGGGATTCTTCGTCAAAGATCACAACACCTACGGTCGGGGTCGCAACGTGCTGCTCGTGCCAAAGCTCGATGCCATGAACGCCACCGAGCGCGAAGCCGCGGCTTTGCGTGCCTACCGCCATGGCACCTTCTTTGGTTCCGTCGCCTCACTCGCCGCCAGTGAGACCGGTGAAGTCATCGCTCCCTATGATCGCAGCAGCTTTCGCTTTGGCCGCATCGTTGTGAAAGATGATGCCTTGCACGTCTCCGTATCCGGCAACGACCCGAAACGCCCCAATGTGCAAATTCGCTTCATCACCGATCAAGGCATCGCCAGCATCGTGGATGCCGCAGAGGCCGCATTTCCGCTGAACCGCGATGCGAATGGCCGACTTCAGGCTGCCTTTGTGCGCGTGGAAGCCGTCGCCTATCCGCAGACGCATCAACGCGGCCAGCCACTCACTGCCGAAAGGCTGCGCGGCATGAACGTGCATGACATTTCGCAGCTTCACGATCAAAAAGCCCTGCGCGGCCCTGCGTTCGCCAGCACCGATCCCGCCCTGCGCACTCCGATCCCCATCGTGGACATGATTTTCTCCCAGCCGCTGCGGCGCGTTTGATCTACCTTGCTGACGCACGCTCGATGATCCTCGTGACATCTTCATCGAGCAGAAAGTCCTCTGCTTGGAGCTTCTTCGCGGCATTGGTGAGGCGCGAGAGATACTCCGCGGGCGTAGGGTAGCGTTCTTCTAGCGAGAGACGCGGGTCGCCAGTCTTTTGGCGTTCGGCTTGGGTTTTGGCGAAGGGGATGAACATGCCATCGAGCGGGGAAAGCATGGTTTCGGCACCGACTTGAGGAGAGCGGAGGTTCCAGCCGGCGTAGGTGCCGAGAGGCACGGCGACTTCAGGGAGCACGATGCCGCTCGTTTCATTGCCGTCGGCGTTCACGGCGGGCAGGCGTGTCTGGAAGGGCTTTCCGGCCTTCGGCGGGATGAGGTCGGCGATGCCTTCGCGATGAAAGCGCGGGCCGAAATCGAGGCGCGGAGGCTGATAGGCATGAGTGGGCAGGTTGATGCCTGGGATGTTTGGAAACTGCGATTTCCATTGGTCGAAATCCACGAGCGTCTGATCAGCGAGACGCGGGTGACGGCTCGGTGGCGGTGTTTGGTCGTTTTTCACCCACTCGACGAGATGCAGCAGCATCGCACGCAGGACGGGGCCGCGATCATCGAGCGTGTTGCGCGGTTGCTGGCAGAGGCCGGGCGTGCCGTCGCTCTTGCCGAGATGCTGCGCACCGGCCACGAGATACACACGCACGTCGTCGGGCAAGGTGAGGTCGGTTTGGCCCTCCCCATCGGTATGCAGCAGCGAGGCAGCGCGGCTCCAGTATTCGGTGGAGGTTTGTGTGAAGAGAATGCGCGGCGTGTGACCGGACTTGCGCGAACGGGCGAGCGAGTCGCCTGACTCACCGGTGACGGGATCCGTCTGCAGCAGCGGCGCGAGTGGAAAGAACTCGCTGCCAGACAGATGCCCCTCATGCTGCGTGCCATACTCCGTGCTCATGCGGAAGCGATGGTTGAACATGCCTTTGCCAGAGCCCGCGACGTGGATCAAAGCCCCATCGAAAACGACGCGGCCCTGCTCATCGCCATTCAGACCTTCATAAAGAAAATGATGGATCACCCGGCCAGACTGCGAGATGCCGAAGACGCAGGCTTTCTGCACCGCGCCGGCCAACGGATTCAGTTCGGCATCACCATGGCGAAAGAATGAAACGCAATCGCGCATCGCCGTGAGGCCCAGTCCGGTCACACGAGGCTCCTTGGCCGTATAAACGAGATCGTAGAGCCAGCCAGGACGCAAGCCAGCCTTCACATAGACATGCGTGGCGTCGGGGATGAGCTTTTCATTCTCCCAACGTCCGAACGCCCACTCCGCACGCGGCAGCTCGATGCCATCGGCGCCGCGGTGCGGTCGCATCGTGAGCGTGGCGTCGGCGTTGTCGAGACTCACCGATGGAAACGCCGCGCCGATGCCCCACGGGCTCCACGAGAAGGCGCGGCTGAAGACCTTTTCCGTGCTCGTGATCTCCAGATGCGCTTGGCCAGTGATCGTCTGGCCGTTCTCTGTCGCGATGGGCAGGCCGCACAGCAGGCGCTGCGTGTCATCCGCCTGCACCTCCCCATTCCAGCCGCACCACAGCACGGAGAAGCCGTGCTTCATGAGGAAGCCATGGCCGGCATGCACCTCTGTCTTCGGATCATTCGTGCGCTCGCCATCGTTGAAGGTCCACAGCGCGAGCATGTTGCCGCGATTGTTCACGTCGTAGAGCAAAACACCGTTGCCCTTAGCTGCCTCCACCGGCTTCAGCAAAAAGAAGTCTGTCCAGCTCTCGACCTTGCCACGGGCATTCAGCGGCGCATGTTGCAGGTCGCTAACGCGGTCGTTGGCTTCATTCGCGGGATCGGTCTCGATGAACATCCGACCTTTGATGCGCTCGTAAGCACCTGAGTTGCCAAAAACCTTGCCCTCCGCAAAAGGCGCACGCTCAGTGATCTCGAGGCGAGTGACCTCCGCTGTGACCGGTTGAAGCAACACAAGCAGGATGGCAAAGAGAAGGGCAGCAGCAGAGCGAGTCATGGACCAGAGCGTACGCGCTCTCCGGCACCGCTTCATCATCACGAGCGACTCTCTGTATGTTTTCACTTCCCTTTGCCGTTTGAAATCTGGTAAACCAACCACCATCACCATGAAACGTCGCAACCTCATCAAGTCCGCAGCCGCCACCAGCAGCTTCTTTCTCCTTCCCAGCGGCCTCCGCCTCGGCGCTCAAACCCCCAGCAACAAACTCAACATCGGCCTCGTCGGCGTCTGGGGTCGCGGCCTCGCCCACTACGACTCTCTGGCCGAAGAAAACGTCATCGCCCTCTGCGACGTCAACGAAGCCCGCTTCCCCGACGCTTTGAAGCGCTTCCCCAACGCCAAAACCTACACCGACTGGCGCCTGATGCTCGAGAACAAAGACCTCGACGCCGTCGTCATCTGCACCGCCGATCACACGCACGCCTTCATTGCCAACTGGGCACTCAACCGGGACCTGCATGTCTATTGCGAGAAACCGCTGGCCATCACCGTCAATGAAGCCCGCGTCGTGCGCGCGAATTGGCTCAAAAGGAAGGACAAGCTGGCCACTCAGGTCGGCATGCAGCGCCACGCCGGCCCCAACTTCAATCGCGTCAAAGAACTCATTCGCGACGGTGCCATCGGCGAACTCAAGGCCGCCTACGCCTGGGGCAATCGCCAAATCCGCCGCGACGGCTACCCCATCGGCGACGGCGCACCGCCCCAGGGCTTCAACTACGACCTCTGGCTCGGACCCTCTCCCTACCACCCCTACAGCCCGGCCTACTTTTCCGGCCGCTCAGGCGCCAACTGCCTTGAATGGAACATGTACTGGGACTTCGGTGCGGGACAAATCGGCGACATGGGCAGCCACACCATGGACCTGCTCTGGAACGCGGTCGATTGCACCCTCCCCACCTCCGCCGAAGCCAAGGGTGAGGCCTTTAACCCCGACGTCACCCCGGTCGAGTGCGAGTCCCACTTTGAGCACCCCGCCAACGACTGGCGCGGCCCCATCACGGTGAGCTGGTATCAAGGCGGCCTCATGCCCCGCGCGCCCAAACCCTACATCGACCTCACCAAGATCGGTCACGGCGCCATGTTCAAAGGCACCAAAGGCTTCCTCGTTTCTGACTTCGACTCCCGTCTGCTCCTGCCCTTTGGCGATGAAGCCGACCTCAGCTACTACAAGCCCCGCACCGCCGACACCGTGCTGCCACCCCTGGGTCACTTCCAAAAGCAGTGGCTCGATGCGTGTAAAAACCCGTCCTTGAAGACCGCGTGTGACTTCGACTACAGCGCCAACATGATCGAGCAAATGCTGCTCGGCCTGGTGGCCTACCGTGTTGGCAAAAAGCTCGAATACGACGGGGTCAAAGGCGTCGTCACCAACATCCCCGAAGCCAACCAGTACCTCACCAAGGAATACCGCGAAGGCTGGACCCTTGACGGTTAACCCAGCCACCTCCAAAAGGGCGGGATCACCTCCCGCCCTTTTTTGTGCTCATCGACCGCACCCACTGAAATCCTCCGCATGAGCCGACTCCTCATCCTCGCCCTCCTCATCCTCATCCTCGCGCTTCCCGCCCGCGCCGACACTCGCCTCGTGCGCGAGACCGAGGCCCTTTCCCCCACTGAGGAGCATGCCCAACTCCACGTACCTGAGGGTTTCGAGATCCAGCTCTTCGCCAGCGAGCCGATGATCAACAAACCCATCAACATCGCCTTCGACGCCCGCGGCCGTTTGTGGGTTTCCTCCACCGTCGAATACCCTTACAGCGCCGACAAAACCCGCTGG
>JBIIUD010000140.1:0-6730 GCA_044340175.1 Verrucomicrobiaceae bacterium | reverse complement strand
TGCCACCCCTTTGACAAAGTCATGGTGCGCTAAAAAGGCTTGGGCGGCGTGGGTCTCGTTCGAATTCATGGATGACCTTCTTACCTTACCCCGCCAACGGTGAAAAACCGGACAAAAAATCGATTCAATTCATCGATTTGCCTGCAATGATCTTGTTGCCATGGCCTTTGAACTCGATCCCCGCCTTGCCAGCTCGACCCTCCCGCTGGGCCGACTGGGCGCAAGCCGTGTACTGCTGAAAAACAACGCCCATTTTCTCTGGCTGCTGCTCATTCCTGAAGTGGGTTCAGAAGTCACCGAACTCCATGATCTACCCGCCGAAAACTATGGCGACGTTTGTTTCCACACCCGGCAGCTTTCCGCTTGGATCAAAGACACCTTCAGCGTGGACAAAGTCAACGTCGCCGCCATCGGCAACATCGTCAGCCAACTCCACGTTCATGTGGTCGGCCGTTACCATGGTGACGTCGCCTGGCCAGGAACCGTCTGGGCCTGCGACGCAAAGAAACCCTTCACGGATGAAGAAATCCACCACATCCAATCCAGCTACGAACAAGCCTTCGGCTCAGCCAATGCCTAGGGCGAAGCCAAACCATATCACCGGTCACACCCCATTTTGGCCGGCAACCTGCCGATGAAACGCCAGCGCTTGGCAATGCTGGGAGTCTGCCATGGGTGAGGCAACCGACCCCTGTGTTTGATGAAGCCCATGAAGTTCTCAGCAAAGTCCTCCATCGGACTGGTAGCCGCATACTCGCTGACGTGGATCTCAGGATCAAAGATGAAGCTATCCTCTCCATCGTGCTCGCCATCAAAAGCGTGAACAAAAGACCGGGAAGAAATCAACTCAGGGTAATGATGCGCCAGAGCATGCGCCCATTCGTGACGTAGCAGATCTCTCAACGGGTAGCCCTTACGTTTGAACCACCAGTCACCCACCCGGGCGGCGCACAGTTGCGGAATGCAAATCGAGCCATCTGATCCGTAATTCTGCCACCCATAACAATCCCAAGAAAAGGGCACAAGCAGCACCTCAACCTGCGCCAACCGTTCCGACCAAAACCCCAATGCCCCCAGCTCCCTGAGCACATGGAAATGAGCGCGATTGAGTTGTTTCAAATTCAAGATCATGTTCTGAAGTGCCATCGTGGCAGACAAGCAATGCGAAGCCTTAGCACTACCATGAAGACCCCAGATCAGCGGCTTGCAATCGCTGATTCCAGAACGCCCGAAGGACCTTTGCTCAGACTCACCGTTGAGCCTTGAGATCGTGCCAAGCACCGTGGGTTTTCTCAGAGGACACCAAGTAAACTGGCCCCTCGACCTTCAACGCCCGCACGACCTCCAAAGCTGGACCGTCGGGTTGATCGAGACCATGATTCCAAAAGGCCATGACGCTGAAAGTCGGCTGGCCTGGAATCTTCAAGTGCCGCCACAGGCGTCCGCTGGTGACAGCATACCTTGGAAAACCATGATGCTCTCGGTGCACTTGTTGAAACCGCTCCAACACCTCACGGGTCAACTCCCCACTCACCACTTGGGCCTGATACTCTTCGAGATGACGCTTCCATTGCGTCGGCGTGGCGCTGAGATCACAGGCATTCAATCCATTATAGACAAACATGTGAGGACGCCAGTAGTTGATCACCAGCACCGGCTCAGTGCCGGCAGCCCCTTCAAGCAGGCAAAACGTGATTGCCTGAGGATGCCCCGAGTCGATCTCCAGGGGCGGGTCCAGTTTCTGTCCATCGGGGCCGATCGTGAGTAGGGTGCGATCAGGCGTCATGAATGAGGCTGGTAGTGTTGGCATAGCGTGTTGTGTTGGGTGATTGCGTATCCTTGGTTGTGGTTTGAGTTGGCGGCAAGAAAAAGGACTCAGACGGCCACCGCCAAGGAAGGCGTGATTCCCGCTTGGGCCAGAATGTGATCCTGCAAGCGACGCGCCTTCCTGATCTAATGGGTTTTTAACGAACAGCGCACCCGCATTTCGTGGCCCAGGTCTTGGGCGGACTTCTCCAGGTTCAAGGTGCTTATACCGGTCTGAAGCCCAAACACCTCCCCAAGCTAATCCATGATTTGTTCCAGCTCCAAGTGCGTGAATCGTAAGCCTTACTACTCTTGTATGATGCCGCCCGAGGAGTGCTCAGCCTTGAGCGTCCCTTGTTCAAGCCTCTCGAGTGCCGCCAATATCGGAGTTCGGGCTCAGCCTAACGGCCAGTCAATCTCCGTCTCGCCATGCATGACCTCCGCAAGCACGGGCACATCCAAAAAGCGGTCCAGAACCATGCGGTTGGAAATGGACGCGGCATCACGCTCCTCACTCACGTAGTTCAGAATGACGCCTGCACAGGTCAATCCACGCGCCTGGATGTTGCGGATCGTGAGGAGCGTGTGATTGAGCGCTCCGAGACGATTGTTTACCACCACAATCACCGGTAACGCCATGCTTTGGACGAAATCGGCCAGTGTTTCCGTCTCCGTCAGCGGCACTTCCCAGCCGCCTGCGCCTTCGACTAACACCTCCTCAAAGCGGGCGGCCAAATGATAAAAACCTTCGCGTGCTACTTCAAGTGGCACCGGTTTGTTCTCCAATAAACCCGCCGCATAGGGAGCGGCAGGGGATTTGAACCAGAGCGGGTTCACCTCCTCAAGCGTGAGTCCAGGGGAGCTGCTATCAAGAAGCTGATGCGCATCCGTGCGCGCCCCACAAACAAAGGGTTTGTAACCCGCCACTTGGCGACCTGCCCGTCGCAGCGCCTCTAACAGGAGGCAGGTCACATAGGTCTTGCCCGCATCGGTGTCCGTGCCAGTGATGAAGTAGTGCGCCACGATGAAAAACGGTTAACCGATTTGAGCCATCACAGCTGAGGCGATTTTGTCCGCTTGCGCTTCGAGGTACTCGACGTCCCTACCCTCCACCAGAAGTCGGATGAGGGGCTCGGTTCCAGAGTAGCGCAGCAGCACCCGGCCATAGTCCCCTAGCTTTTTCTCGGTCTCCTTGATGATCTTGTTTGCCTCCGTGAGCTCATCCATCGGCGGCTTCTGACTCACGCGCAGATTGCGTGTGGACTGGGGAAACCTTTTCAAACACTGGCGCAGCGTGCTCAACGGCTCTCCGGTCTCCTTCATGATGCGCAGCAGTTGAAGCCCTGCCACGAGACCATCGCCTGTGCTGGCCCAGTCGGCAAAAATGATGTGCCCGCTTTGCTCCCCGCCAAAGTTCAATCCGCGCTCATTCATCGCCTCCAACACATAGCGGTCACCGACACCCGTGCGCACGACCCGTCCACCGAGCCCCGAGACCAAGTCATCGAGACCGTAGTTGCTCATCACCGTAACCGCCACGGTGTTGTGCTTGAGCGTGCCTTTCCTGAGCATGGAGGCTGATGCTACTGCCAGCAGTTCATCTCCATCGAGGGCACTAGCGTTCTCATCACACAGTAGGATGCGGTCCGCGTCACCATCATGCGCAAGTCCAGCATCTGCATTGGTTTGGCGGACCAATCGCTCAATCTCTTCCCCATGCGTGCAGCCGCAGTCAGCGTTGATATTGAAACCATCCGGCTCTGAGTGAAACACCTGCAGATCGGCACCAAGACGCGTCAAGGCCTCAGCGCTGGACAGATACGAAGCCCCATGGGCATTGTCCAAGGCCACTCGCACGCCCTCGAGGCGCACATTGTCCATGCAGGTCAAGGCGTGGGCCACATAGCGCTCCAGACCGTCACCCACTCGGGACACACGCCCCAACCCCCGGCCTTCAGGGCGTGGCTCCGTGGCGTCTGCACGTCCGAGGATGATGTCCTCAATGGCCATCTCCGTCTGGTCGTTCAGTTTGCTGCCATCTCCCCGAACAAACTTCACCCCATTGTCATGATACGGATTGTGAGATGCGGAAACGATGATGCCAAAATCCCCGCCGAGCACTTTGGTGAGAAAAGCAATCGCGGGCGTGGGCAAGACACCGACCTGGACGACATCAACCCCGGCTGAATTCAGCCCGGCACAGATCGCGGCCTCCAACATCTCTCCAGAAGCGCGCGTGTCCCGTCCGATCACGCACTTGGGTCGAGGTCCTGAGTCACCCGTAGCTCCGCCGAGAACGACGGCGGCGGCTTGTCCGAGACGCATCACGAACTCGGGACTCATGGGGTGACGATTGGCTACGGCACGGATGCCGTCGGTGCCGAAGAACTGGCGTTTTGCAGACATAAAATTTGAGGCCCGGTTTCTAACGCAGAATGAACCGAAAGTCAAAGCTGCCCACGCGCCGGGAAGTTGGGCTGATCATAGAGGTAACCTTGGCGCACCACCGCATGAGACCGGACCAGATACCAAAACAGAAACGCCAACGCCAACGCGAGCACTTTTTCCCGCCAGTTCCGAGTCAGCATGCGCATGATTGCGGTTCCGATTTGAGCTCCTTTTTTCATGCCTTGCGACCCTCCTCAGTCTGCGACGGCTTATTCTTGAGACCGCCACCTTGCAGGATGCGTGTGACGTGTTCTCGCAACCCCTCCGGCTCCAAATCATGGGCAATTTCCCCTTTGAAACAAACCGAAAGCGCGCCGCTCTCCTCTGAAACGACCAGTGCAATCGCGTCCGTCTCCTCCGTGATCCCCAGTCCAGCCCGGTGCCGCAGACCGATCGCCCGGTCACGCACCTCCCGCTGACTCACCGGAAAAACGCACCCGCCCGCCCGTAGCCGCCCTTGATCGACAATCACACCGCCATCATGGAGGGAGGTTTTGGGGTGAAAAATGGTCGTGATGAGTTCGGGTGAGATCGCCGCGTCCAGTTCAACCCCAGACTCCGCGTAAGGTTTCAAGTCGATGTGTCGCTGAAGCGCAAACAAGGCCCCACAGCGGCGGGCGGAGAGCAGTTGCATGGACTCGATCAATTCATCGAGCGCCTCGTTCTCCTGATTGCCAAACGAGAACAACCGGTGGCTGCCCAATTCTGCAAGCACCCGTCGCAGTTCCGGCTGGAAAATCACCACCAGACCCACCACCAGGAAACCCGAGAACGACACCAACAACCAGTTGATCACCGCCAAGTCGAGCAGGCGTGAGATCAGCGTCAAGCTCAGCAGCAGAACAAGAAGCCCGGTCAAAATCCGTGCCCCACGCGTGGCTCGGAAGAAAAGGAAAAGATGGTAAGCCAGCGCGGCGAGGATGAAAATCTCCACGCCGTCACGCCAATGCATCTTGAAAAACTCCCACATGCCGCTTCGGAAAACGTTATCATGACAGCTTTTCCGAAAGTCTCAAAACAAACCGTGTGCTTGTCTTCATTCAGGCTAGCCTGAAGGCCAAAAAAAGACCGCCACAGCAAAGCCGGGCGGTCTATAACGTGGATAACTCCAGGTTTTGGGGGGATTTTTTCGACGGCGATCAGTCGCGGCGCTGATAGTACTGCTGATACACGTTGTCGTTCAGCTTCAGCTTGGCGGAAACACTCTCAAGAGTAGCAGGCTCAGCTTCAAATTGCACGTTCACGTAGTAACCGTGGGTGACGTGGCGGGGGCTGAACGGAAATTCGCGTTTGCCCATTTGGTCGATTTGCTCGAGCTTGGCACCGGAGGTTTCCAGGGCTTTGCTGATTTGGCCGACGAGTTCCTGAATGGACTCCTCCTTGCCTTTGGTGTCGAGAATGATGGTGGCTTCGTATTTGCGGCTCATAGGGATGGATGCGGTATGGGTTTCGGTTCGGATTCGTTGTCTGGTGATGGGTGGGCGGTCAAGCCCCTTCCTTGCGGTTGAAAAGATTCATGGCGGCTCCAAGGCCGTTTTTGAGAGCGCTTAGGACAGCCTCAGCGGCGCGGTCCACCGCCTGGGCGACAGCGGCTTTTTCCTCGTCACTGAATTTCCCGAGCACGTGACCGACGAGACGGTCACCCGCAGGGCGGCCGTTGTCAGCTCCGATGCCGACTTTGACACGGGGAAATAGGTCCGTGCTCAAAGACGAGATCAGAGACTTCAGTCCGTTGTGCCCTGCCGCAGAGCCTGAAGGACGAATGCGGAGCCGCCCCAAAGGCAAATCCACGTCATCAAACACCACGAGCGTCTCGTGCGGTGGGATTTTGTAATAGCGCCCCACTTGACCCACCGCCCGACCACTGAGGTTCATGTAAGTCTGCGGTTTCATGAGGAAACCGCCGGTGAACTTGGCCACGTGCGCTTCCCAACGCTTTTCCACCTGGAAAGTCGCGCCGAGTTTTGCTGCCAGAACATCCATGACCATGAAACCAATGTTATGCCGTGTGTCTTGGTAGGAAAGGCCAGGGTTACCGAGTCCAACGATGAGGCGTGGGAAAACGTCTTCCGGAACCAAACGGGCAGCGCTGTCAGCGGAAGTCGTGTCCACAAGGGGTGGTCAGTTTCCGATCCTGGGCGTGCCCGCCGTCAAGATTACTTCTTGGCAGAGGCTGCGGCTTGGGCCGGAGTCTCGACGACGCGGGGTTCAGAGATGGAGAGAATGAGAACTTCACCGTCGAGGTGGACGGAGACGCCTTCAGGCAAGATCAAATCTTTGACATGCACACCCTTGCCTTGGCCAACGGCGGTGACGTCATGCACGATTTTCTCTGGGAGATCCTTGGGAAGGCAGAAAACTTCAATCTTGTGCATCATGATGTCCAATTGGCCACCGGCCTTGACCCCTTCAGCTTCACCCACGATTTCGATCGGCACTTGGGCGTGAATGGAGTCGTTCTCATCCACAGCGTGGA
>JBIIUD010000139.1:0-6754 GCA_044340175.1 Verrucomicrobiaceae bacterium | reverse complement strand
CGGTGTGATGTAGGCGATAAAGGGCTGGAGGAAAGTGGCGTTCACCTCGCTGCGGCTGTTGTCGCCAGCATAAGACCAAATTTGGTTGACCAAGGCACCATAGGTCCAAGGGCCCGCCTGTTTGAGAGCGAGAGCCGTCGGTCCTGCTCCCCACTGTTCGGAGCCCAGGATGGAGTCGGTAGCGGTGGGCCAGAGAAACACGGGGCCTGCCGCCAGAATCCAGCCACCCACCGGTTCCTTCGGTGAGAAAAAGAAACTCTGCACGACATCGCCAAGACCGCTGGCACTGGCGATGCCGGGCGCAGGGGACTCTGCGTCGATGATCGGCAGGATAGTGCGGACGATAAGGTTCCAGTCGTCACTGATAGCGAAGGGTGTGACGGGTTGGAAATTCAAAGTGAAGCGCTGCGCATCGTTCACACCGATGCCAAAGTCATAGTTTGCCTGAAAAGGCACGGACACCAAGCTCGCCACGGGGTTGGCGAGTTTTTGGGCTAGCTCGGCGGCTTGATCGACTTCAGGAGCCGCGTTCTCTTGGGCCTTGAGGTGAGCGGTGACAAACAGAAGTGCTGCTAAAGCACTGTGTCCTGCGATTGAGTGGAATTTCATGGAAATGTGGGCAGTGATTGAGTGCGCTGAGGAGATTAGGTTAAGGCGCACTCTTTGCCTTGAAGGGACCATCATCGGTAAGAATCACACCGTTCTGAGAAACATATTCATCCCAAAGGGCGAGCAGTGCTTTTGTTTTTGATGGTTCTTGGTTAGCAAGGTCAAGGGTCTCGCCGGGGTCATTCTTGATATTGAAAAGTTTCCACTCGCCAGAGCCACCCGCTGTCTTGAGGATACTGCACAGCTTCCAGTCGCCCTGGCGCACCATGCGGTTGCCGAAAAGTTCCTCGCCGATCCAGTCCTCACTGGTGCGGACGGACTCGGTCTTGCCGGTGAGCAACGGAGTGAGCGACTTGCCGCGCAGGGAAGCGAGTTTCTGATTTGTCTCGGACGGATGCTTCGCTCCGGCGAGTTCCAGGAACGTGGGCACGAGATCGGTCACGTGGATGACGGCGGGTTTGATGGCACCGGAATCCGTCACACCAGCTCCTGAAAAGATGACAGGCGAGTGGATGCCGCCCTCGGAGGTCCAGGCTTTGTAGAAACGAAAAGGCGTCGATCCGACCTGCGCCCACGCCGCGCCGTAGTCCACTGCCGAGCCCCTGCGGCCCCAATTCTCTGGGCGGGTATCGAAGTTCTCGAAGAACCACTTCTTGGCAGCCTCGTTGAAAACCGTTTCGACCAGGGTCCCAAGTTCCACGGGCTCTGCACCGTTATCGGACAAGAAGACAACCAGGGTGTTTTCATACTGCCTGGTTTGCTTGAGATGATCCATCAAACGGCCGATGTGGTGATCCATGTTGGCCAGCATCGCGGCATAGACCTCCATGCGGCGGGCAGAGAGTTTTTTCTGCTCGGGCGTGAGACTGTCCCAGGCGGGGACGCTAGGCACTCGCGGCGACATCACGGTATCTTTGCTGACGATGCCCATCGCCTTCATGCGTCCCAATCGCTCTTCTCGAATTGCATCGTAACCCTTATCGTAGGCACCTTTGAATTTATCCAGCCACTCATCCGGTGCGGCTAAGGGCGAGTGAACGGCTTGGAAGCTCAGGTAGGCGAAAAACGGTTTGCCGTCCGCCTTGTGCTCCTCGTTGCTTTTGATGATGAAGTCGGTGTAGGTTTCCGAGGAAAAGTGATCGTCGGGCAATTTTTCGAGTGGCTTGCCATTCAGGGTGAAGCTGAGATGCGGGTGAGCGGGATTCGGATAGGTCATGTCGCTCCAATTGCTACCGCCACCTTGCAGCAGGGTGAAGTCGCGCTCGAAGCCCATCGCAGCTGGCCACTGGGAAGACTCGTAGCCCATGTGGGATTTTCCCGCCCAGTAAGTGTGATAGCCTGCTTCGCGCAGCAGTTTCGCCACCGGCACGACGCGGCTGTTCAAATAGCCTTCGTAGCCGGGTTTTCCCTTCTGCTTTGGCCCGGCGAGTTCGTCCATGTTGCCGAAACCTGCGATGTGGTGGTCGCAGCCGCTGAGCAGCATCGAGCGTGTTGGCGAGCAGGTCGGTCCGACGTAAAAGTTCGTCGCCCGAATGCCTCTTTTGGACAGAGCATCGAGGTGCGGTGTTTGGATTTCGCCGCCGAAGCAACTGATGTCCGAATAGCCCATGTCATCGGCGATGATGAGCAGGATACTTGGCTTTTGGTTCGCCGCGTGAGTTGGGGTAGCGCTGAACAAGCCTACGCAAAGCAAGGCTAAGGCGCGGATCCATTTGTTGGTAGCCATGGGAGATTTGACCACTATTTTCATACTTGAAACTGAATTCGAGAAAATGGCTTCACGGTGTTTTGACAAAGCCAGGTGGTTTCCACGTGCCTCTGCCTGGTGGGAGAATGGAAGGGGCCTCGGAGTTCGGCCAGTAGAGACGCATGACTAGATAGACGGGGCCTGCGGGAGCGGGGAGCCAGTTGTTTTCTTTGTCCTCGCCAGGGCTGTCTTTTTGCACGTAGATTGTCAGCGAGCCGTCGGCGTTCTTCTTCATGCCGGTCAGCATCGGCGAGTTGATAAGGTAGCGGTTGATCCGGTTCTGGATGAGCAACTGGCTTCTGCCGTCGTACATTGTGACCGACCAAAACGCATTGGCTGGGGGAAGGTCGTCCTTGGGAAAAGTCAGGCTGTATGCATGCTTCGAAGTGTCGATCAATTCGCCATCCGGCAACCAGCGGGACATCGGATAAACCGCTTCTTCCGCGTTGTTGCCGAAGATACCGGCCTGCGCAGCGGCGGCGCGGAGCAGCCAGTCGCCCTTGCAGAAATCGCGGTTGCCGAAGGGCGAGCCGATCTGCCAACCATTGATGCGCTTGCCGATGCGGCCCATACGTTCCTGGACTTTCGCTATGCCAGCTTTCACGCCTTCGAGCGCGGCGGCCTTGTGAGCGGACGGGAGATCCTTAAACTCGAACTTCTTCTCCGGCCCCAAGCCGATGCGAGCGAGCTTGGTGCGGATGTCCTTTTCCTCGGGACCGGCCGGCGCGACTTGCAGTACGAATTCCAGCAATCCGAAAAAATTCTCTTTTGCGAGCTGCGCGTTTGCCTTGGGGAAATCCATCGCCGCCGCAGCAGGCGGCGCGGGTTGCTTGAGAAACGCCGAGAGCGGTCGCACCTGATAGCCGTCCTGGATTTTCGCCACGTTTTCCATGTCGTCGGGACCGAACAACTGTGTGCGGATGATGGCGATGCAGAACTGCGAGGACGAACGCAGCACGCCCTTGATCCCGGCGGGAGCCTCGCCCTTCCACTCCGGCCCCACGACGAGGAAATCGCCTGCGCCATTGCCGGTGGCTCGGCTGCCGATATAGCCGAAGTTGAAAGTGTTCCAATCGACAAGCTGAACGGAGAAATAGCGGCCTTTCTCCACATTCGGCACGGAAACCACCCACGGCTCGGCGCGCAGGTCAAGGCAGGCGAAGGAATACGGGGTGTCGCTGTTGGGAACAATGACCGCCGTGTCCTCGTAGGTGAAAACGCGGCGGCTGTGGGTCAGTTCGCCCATCGGGCTCTTGTATTGCGATGAGGATTTGTCCAACCAGAATTCGTAACTGGCCGTGTAGGCCATGACCAGAGGCAGCCCGTAAATGTAGGCCTCTTCGGCGACCGCCTTGACCTCATCCGCCGTCGGTGCGTCAGTTTGGGCGGAGCAAGGATGGAACGTGGAGGTGAATGAGGCGATGGTCGTCGCCAGCAGCAAGCTCAGACGATTCATGGTGCAATCAGTGGTTCAGGGTTTGTAGTTGCTCATGCCCGGCCCGGTCTTGTCATAGACGTTGAAAAACTCGTCCGCCATGATGGTGGCCACACCGCCTTCCGGCTTTTCGATCAAATCCTTCTCAAGTGTGATGATCCGGAACTTCCAGCCGGCAGGTAGCTTTTTGAACTGGTCGCCCCCTGCGGCGAGAAATTCATTGTAGGTGTGTTCCGGTTTGAGGCCCAGTTGGAACCCTTTCATGATCCAGGTATTGCCATCCGCATCGTCGAGTAACGCCACTTTCGTTCCCTTGTCCCAACCCAGCCCGCTCTTGCGCGCGATCGTCACGGGTTGATAGGGCGTGGTTTCTGCCACACCGCCCTTGTTGTCGCCCATGTTGAGTTGGGCGACCCAGATGGCCTTGATGCCATTGAAGTCCCGCTCCACACCGGTTTCGATTTCGGTCCAACTGGGCAGCCAAAGTTTCGGTCCGTTTAACGATGCGTTGAGGACATCGAAGTCGGTTTTCATTTTAACAAAGTCCAGTCCCTCAACCAATGCCTGCGGTGCGGTGTCTTTCGACGCGGGGATGCCACTTGGGGTGAACAACGTGTTGTAGCAGGCGGCGACCAAGCTCCCTGTTTTCGCATCGCGAGCCGCGAGGAAGATTTCGATGAACCGTGCCTGGTGCAAGTTCTCGACTCGCTTGGATTTGGCATCCGCGCCGTCGGCGAGCACTTTGGGTTTGGCGGGCGCAGGTTCTGCGAGGGCGGGCAGTGAGACGGCGAGCAAGGCTGCGGCGAACTGAAGGCGTAGTTTTTTCATGGTTTTGTCTGTGTTTGTTTGATGGAGCGTCAAAATTTCGTCGGTGAAATCGCAGACCGCCTCTGGTCGGACGTCCCGCGCGCTTCATGGGCATCTCGCTACTTCACCTCGATCGTCACCTTGGGAATCCTTCCGGTGAACTTCGATTCGTGTTCGCAGCCGATGGCTTCGACAACGGGCGTGCCGAGGTCGATGCCGACATCGGCGGTTTCGTCGGCGGAGAAGAGGCCGGCCTGGGTGTGCGGGAGTTTGCCATCGGCGGCTTTAGCGCCGTTGACGGAGAGCGTGGCGACTCCCCCCTTGCCAGGGCCGCCGCCATCGTAGGCGAAGTCGAGTATGAGCGTGTTCTTGCCGGGTTTGAGTTTTTCCGTTGCGGCGATGCTGGTGCGTTGGAGGCCGAGGAAGTTGTAGTCGTAGGCGGGCACGCCGTCCTTAACGTACAGCGCCCATCCGCCGAAACGGCCGCCTTGGGCGAGGATCATGCCGGTGGCTCCGGTCTCGGGCACCTCGATCTCGGCGGTGATGGTTTTGGATTTGTTCTTCACGTTGATGAAGGCGGATTCCATCATGCCCTGCATGCCCTCGGCGAGGGTGAGAGAGGTTCGTGCGCCCATCAAGTCCGGACGACCCACCAGGTTGCCATTGAGTCGCTCGAAGACGCGGTCGTCGATCGGGAGGACATGGAATTTTTTGGCCTCGGCAAGAAAAACCGCCTGCAGTTCCTTGAGCTTTTCTGGGTTTTGGGCGGCCAAGTCGGTTGAGCAACTGAAGTCCGAACGGACATCATAGAGTTCCCAAAGATCTGCATCGAGGGCGCGACTGGGTTTGGATTCCCAGGGAGCCTTATGAACGACGCCGGCGAGCCAGCCTTCATGATAGACCGCCCGATTGCCCGCAATCTCAAAGTATTGGGTGCTGCGTGCGGCGGCCTTGGGATCGGAGAAACTGGCGAGCAGGCTTTTGCCCTCCATGGGGATCTGGGGCGTGCCATTGACGACCTTGGGTTCGGGCAGGCCTGCGGCTTCGAGGATGGTCGGTGCGATGTCGATGACGTGGCTGAATTGCTCGCGGATCTTGCCTTTGTCTTGAATGCCCTTGGGCCAGTGAGCGACCATTCCGACGCGGGTGCCACCGAAGTTAGAAGCGACCTGTTTGGTCCACATGAAGGGTGAATTGAAGGCGACCGCCCAACCGGCGGCCATGTGGGGATAGGTTTCCGGGCCGCCCCATTTGTCAGCGAGCTTTGCCATGTCTTCGACCTTTTCCTGGACGCCATTGAAGTAGGTGTATTCGTTGAACATCCCGTTCATACCGCCCTCGGCGCTGCTGCCGTTGTCACCAGCGATGTAGAAGATGAGCGTATTGTCGAGCTGACCGGTTTCCCCGATGGCATCAATGACACGGCCGATGTGGTGGTCGGTGTAATCGAGGAAGGCGGCAAAGGTTTCCACTTGGCGGGTGAATAGAGACTGTTCCTGGGCTGAGAGCTTGTCCCAGTCTTTAATCGCCGGGGGTTTGGGGGCGAGCCGGGTGCCCCTTGGGACAAGGCCCCTGGCGATTTGACGGTCCAGGGTTTCCTGGCGGATCTTGTCCCAACCTTGATCGAACTTGCCTTTCCATTTGGCAATCCAGTCGGCGGGCGCGTGGTGCGGCGCATGGACGGCTCCGGGAGCGAAGTAAACGAAGAACGGCTTGTCGGGGGTCATCGCTTTCTGGTGCTTCATCCAGGCGATGGACTTGTCTGCCATGTCGGCCATGAAGTGATAGTTTGGATCGTTCGGCAATTCGACTTGGGTGACGCCGTCGTGGAGGAAGGGAGCCCATTGGTTGGTTTCGCCGCCAATGAAGCCGTAGAACTTGTCGAAGCCCTGGCGGGTGGGCCAGCGGTCGAAGGGGCCGGAGACGCTGACTTCCCACGAAGCGGTCTCGTGCCATTTCCCGAAGGCTCCGGTGCTGTAGCCATTGAGGCGGAGCATTTCTGCAAGGGGGGCGACGGCATTGGGGATCTCGCCGGTGGCTCCGGGGAAACCGGTCGCCATTTCGGTGATGAAGCCCATGTTACACGTGTGGTGGTTGCGACCAGCCTTGAGGGCGGTGCGGGTAGGCGAGCAGAGGGCTGTAGTGTGGAACTGATT
>JBIIUD010000138.1:0-6755 GCA_044340175.1 Verrucomicrobiaceae bacterium | reverse complement strand
TCATCGTCCCGCAGTCCAACCCCGCCTCCACCTCAGCTCCAATGAATATCTTGCTCATCCTCTTGATCCTTCTCCTCATCGGAGGCGGCGGCTACGGTTTCCGCACCGGCAATCACTACCTTGGCGGTGCCGCCGGGATCATTGTCATCGTGTTGATCGTCCTGCTGCTCACCGGACGGCTTTAGTTCCGGACACAAGGCCTCTGCTCCGATGAAACCAAACCTTTTGTCCTGGCTCCTTCCTCAGCAGTCGCTCTGCTAGCGGCCTCCTGCATCGCACGCTGCCCTTCACCTCAAGCGCGCCTGATTCGGAAAAGGCGAACGCTTGACACCTCGGGAACTCTTGAGGTGTCTGACGGGCGGCAAATCGGGCCCTTGTCCTATCCTGATAACTTAACGGCCAGCCTCACCGCTTCAACAAGACTGCTGCTGGTGGCCTTGCCTTGCCAGGCGATGTCGCAGGCGGTGCCGTGATCGACACTGGTGCGGATGATGGGTAGGCCCAGCGTGGTATTGACCGCCGTGTCAAAAGCCAGCGCTTTGAGCGGGATATGCCCTTGATCATGATACATGCAGATGAACGCGTCGGTGCTTCGGCGTTTGGCCGGGATGAAGGCGGTGTCCGGTGGCAGGGGTCCTTCAATGGTGATGCCTCGGGCACGGGCGGCTTCGATCGCAGGGATGATGATGTTTTCTTCTTCGCGATTGCCAAAAAGCCCGTGCTCCCCAGCATGCGGATTCAATCCTAGCACGGCGATTTTTGGTGCGGTGCCACGAATGCGGCGCATGGCATCGGCAGTGAGTTCGATGACATCCAGAATACGCTCAATCGTGAGCAAAGCAGGCACCTCATAATAACCGCAGTGCACGGTGACGAAACTGGCTCGCACTTCGTCGCTGTATTGAAACATGCAGGCACGGCTGGCACCCGTTTTATCAGCAAAGATCTCAGTGTGCCCAGGATACAGGATGCCCGCTGCGCGTAGCGCTTCTTTGTTCATCGGCGCGGTAGCGACGGCGGCAACTTGACCTGCCAGCGCAGCCTCAATGCTTTTTTCCACATAGCGATAAGCAGCGGCTCCCGTGCGGGCGCTGACGATGCCGGGCGTAAAGTCCTGGGGGTCAAAGCCGAGGAGGTCGAGCACCGCAGGTTCATCCAAGGTACGACAGGTCTCAGGCCAGTCCATGACGCTGAGGATGCGCTTAGGAGCTGGCAGGCCCACTTGCCGGGCACAACGGGAGAGCACTCGGGTGTCCCCAAATATGACAGGTGTGGCGAAGGCGCAGATGGCTTCGTTGGCCAGCAGTTGTAGACAAATCTCGGGCCCGACCCCAGCGGGGTCGCCCATGGTGATGGCGATGAGTGGTTTGGACATGAGATGGCAGCAGCGGCGACCCAGCAACCGCAGTCTCTACCTTGCCCGAAAGCGTGACCAGGGCAAGAAGTCCGCTTCAATTTTTGAACCACCTGAAGTCGCACTTCACACACACTTTGACGTGGAGACGGATGGAAATGCCGTATGATATCCGTTCCATCCCACCATGAAATCTGCCGCCGTCGTCAACTTTGCTCCCGAAAAGGGATCTGTCGAAATCCGTGAAATCGAAAAGCCAACCCTTGGCGCAGAGGATGTGCTGCTGGAGGTGGCCAATGTTGGTGTCTGCGGCTCTGACCTGCATCAGTGGACGGCGGACCATTCCTGGCCAGTGAACTATCCGGTGGTGCTAGGACATGAATTCGGCGGGCACATCGTCGAAGTGGGCAAAGACGTGGAAGGCTGGCAGGAAGGCGATCGCGTGGTCTCTGAGACCGCCGCCATCATCAGCGCGAACAATCCGATGACCAAACGGGGCCTTTACAATCTTGATCCTACTCGCAAAGGCTTTGGCTACGGGGTCAATGGAGCGATGACGAAATACGTTCGGGTGCCGAGTCGCATCCTTCACCACGTGCCGGATCAATTGCCCTTTGAGCAGGCTTGCCTCACCGAACCCTGCTGCGTGGCTTACAATGCGGTGGTGAAGAATGCCCGGATCGAACCGGGCGACCGCGTGGTGGTCCTGGGACCAGGCACGATTGGCATTCTGTGCGCGGCCATGGCTCGGCTTTGTGGCGCAGAGGTTGCCATCGTTGGCTTGCCGCAGGATGCCCATCGATTGGAAATTGCCAAACAGTATGGTTGCGAGGTCATCATCGGGGATGCCAAACCCTGGGCGCAAGCGCGGGATGGCTTGGGTTGTGATGGGGTGATCGATGCCGCCGGAGCCAGCATCACCCTCAAAATCGCACTGGATATCGTGAGGCCTGCCGGATGGGTCAGCAAAGTAGGTTGGGGACCGCAACCCTTAGGTTTCAATCTGGATCCGCTGGTGCAAAAGAACATCACGCTCCAGGGCAGCTTCAGTCACAATTGGCCGATTTGGGAGCGAGTCATCGCTCTACTCAGCAGCGGCCAATTTGATGTGAAACCCATCATCGGCGGTGTCTGGCCGGTCACGGAGTGGCACGAGGCTTTTGAGAAAATGCACAAGGGCGAGGTGGTGAAGAGCGTGCTTCGCCCCGTATGATCCTAGGCTTGGCAAGCTCTATGAATGGAGCCAAGATGACTCTCATCATGAAAAACCTGCTTTCTGCCTGCCTCCTCCTTGCCGTTGTTTCCACCGCGCACGCTCGGGAGTTTCGCGACCTCACCAACCTGGATGGCAAAACCATCAAAGCAGAGCTGTTGGATCTGACAGAGGACGGTATGGTCAAAGTGAACGTCAATTTAAAACCCTTCCAGATTCCTCTCAGCCAGCTTTCCATCGCAGACCAAGCGTGGATCAAGACCTGGGACACCGAGCGCAAACAAGGCAAAGAAGCAGCCTATTTCAGCCGCGAACTCTTTGCCGATGATTTCTCATCGGGGGCTTTTGGCGAGCGCTGGGGTCATTACAAAAGCGGCAGCGTGGTCAAGGACGGCGTGTTGGTGGGCATCACACCCGAGGGGTCCGATCACTCCGCTGTGGACAACATCAAGTTCGCTGGAGAAAAGGATCTCCAGGTGGACGTGAAGTTTCAGTTTGTCAGCGAACAGGCCAAGAGCTTCAACGTCTGGTTTGATGACAAAGACCTGAAACAGTCCCACGCAGGCCACGTCTGCCAAGTGACTGTGAGCCCCACACAAATCGTCATGAGTGACGCCAAAACGGGTGCGTTTACCCTGGAGAACGGGCTCTATGATCGCAAAAAAGCCAACCAACTCACCGAAGACGAAAAGGCCATGCTGGAGACCAAAACCAAGCGAGTCCCTGTTCAGCTCGAACTCAAAAAATGGTACACGCTGACGGCCCGCACCCAGGAAGACCAGATCGAGGTACTCATTGATGGCAAGCAAGTGGGCACTTTCCAATCCCCTGGCGTGGCTCATGCAACAAAGTCTCTGGTCAGCCTGACCACCAACGCGGTGGATGTGCATTACGATGACTTCAGCCTCAAGGCCGCAGCAGTGCAACCTTAGAGCGGCAGGTTCAAGCTAGCTGATACATTTGGCTTGCCTCCACGTTTCAGACCGGCATCCACCGATCATGAAACGCACCTTCTTCCTTGCCGCCCTACTGATTTCAAGCGTCGCGCCCGGGGCTGACGTCACGAAGCCGAACGTCATTTTCATCATGGCAGATGACATGGGCTGGGGGCAAACCAGCTACAACCACCACCCGGTGCTGAAGACGCCAAACCTGGACGCAATGGCGGCGAACGGACTCCGGTTCGAGCGTTTCTATGCAGGCAATCCCGTCTGCTCACCCACTCGCGCCACCGTGCTCACGGGCCGGAGCAATGACCGCACGGGCGTTCTCAGTCATGGCTACGCGCTCCGACTTCAGGAAAAAACGCTGGCTCAGGCTTTGCAAAAAGTCGGCTATGCCACCGGCCACTTCGGCAAGTGGCACCTCAACGGCTACAAAGGCCCCGGTGCTCCCATTCTTGCCGGAGATCCCCGCAGCCCAGCAGCTTTTGGTTTCGATACCTTTGTCTCCGCTACCAACTTCATCGATATGGACCCGTATCTGGGTCGCGATGGCGTGCCTGAAAAATTTGCGGGCGACTCCTCAGAGATCGTTGTCGGAGAAGCCCTCAAGTTTCTTGAAGTACAACACAAGACCAACAAGCCTTTCTTCACAGTCATCTGGTATGGCACGCCGCACTCGCCCTTCAAATCAACCGATGCGGATCGGGCCGCCTTTGCCGAACTTGACGAAGCTTCCGCCAATCATTACGGCGAGCTCGTGGCCATGGACCGCAGCATTGGCAGCTTACGCCAAAAGCTGCGCGAGCTTGGCATCGCTGACAACACCCTCATTGTTTTCAACAGCGACAATGGCGGGCTGCCTAGCATCAGCCCCAGCACCACCGGCGGCTTGCGTGGCAATAAAGGCATGGTTTTTGAAGGCGGCTTGCGGGTGCCGGGCATCATCGAGTGGCCAGCAGTCATCACGCCTCGGAGCACTGCTCATCCCGCAGGCACGGTGGATCTTTTTCCGACCGTGGCCGAGATCGTGGGCCTGCCGGAAAGCAGTTTCATTCAGCCTTTGGATGGCGTTAGCTTGAAGCCCCTCTTCACCGCGGATGTGGGACCGCGCACCAAAAACCTGCCTTTCCGTTTCGGCACCAAAGCAGCGCTCATCGGAGACCAATACAAACTGCTCACTCAAAACGTGACGGGTTCTGAGTTTGAACTTTATGATCTGAAGGCGGACCCCAATGAAACTCGTGATCTCAGCGCTACCGAACCTGCCATCTTTCAAGCCATGAAAAAGGAATTGCTGGCTTGGAACAACAGTGTCGAGGCCAGTTTTGCTGGCAAAGACTATCCTGAGGGCAAGGTCACGCCGCCTGATCCAGAACCGGTCAACTGGTGGGAAGCCGCGCCCTATGCCTCTTATCTCCCCGAATGGAAAAAGTATTGGGCCTACAACAGCTACATGAACCGGGGGCAAGGCAAAGACAAGGGCAGCAAGAAGGGCAAAAAGAAATGATCCGGGTGCGTTTCATTTTCAATGATGACGCGCCCTCTTTTTCTATCCCTTGTTCTGCTCGCGCTGCCAGCAGTGTCAGAGACGATCATTGTCAATGATCCACCAGCCTTAAGCGCTGCGCTCGCCAAGTTGACACCTGGCACGACACTCAAAATCGCCGCCGGAGACTACCCGGGTGGGCACCACGTCAGCGGTGTTGATCGACTCACGGTCGAAGCGCTTGATTCAGACAACCCACCGCACTTCAAAGGTCGAGCCAATGGCTTTCAATTCAGTCGCTGCAATGACCTCACTTTGCGTCACCTCAAGATCAGTGGGCAGACCAGCAACGGATTGAATCTCGACGATGGCGGAAAGTTGGATTCGCCCGTGACGGGTATCACGCTAGAAGGCATCGCGATCAATGACATTGGCCCGCGTGGCAACCACGACGGCATCAAGTGCTCGGGTTTGAAAAAGCTCACCATTCGCCATTGCGTCATCACAGGTTGGGGCGGACAAGGCATTGATTTCGTGGGTTGTCACGATTCTCTCGTCACAGCCTGTCGTTTCATCGGCAAAGAAGGTTTTACAGCCACCACAGGCGTCCAAATGAAAGGCGGCAGCAGTGGGATCACTGTCGAGAAATGCCAATTCATCAACGCAGGTGAACGCCCACTGAACATCGGGGGTTCCACAGGGCTACCCTACTTTCGACCCCAAGGGGTCAAACACGAGGCCTCGCAAATCATCGTACGTGACAACGAGATTGAAGGCAGTCTCTGCGCCGCCGCGTTCGTTGGAGTGGATGGCGCGGAGTTCAGCGGAAACACCGTGCGCTATCCCACCAGATGGCTGTTCCGCATTCTCCAGGAGACCACCGAACCTGGCTTCACGCCCTGTCGCAATGTGCTGATTCGAAACAACCGCCTCACCTTCCGCCGCACCCAGGTGCAAACCGACATCAACATCGGAGCCGGCACCGCTCCCGAGACCTTCCGATTTGAAGGCAATCGTTGGCTCGCCGAAGACAAACCCCAAGCCTCCCGACCCCAGCTCCCGTCTGAAGAAGTGGACGGTGTGTATGCGCGCTGAGGGCCGGCAGGACGGGAATCAGTTAGCAGATAAACTATTGCACCGCCCATTTTGAAGCCATCCCTTGTCTGAATCTCACGAAATCACTCGGTCAGTGATCATTCAATCGTCCAATCCTCACCAAAGAAACCCGCCTCCACGACTCGTCCCGCCTTTTCCACATCCGGCGGCACCGTGATGTCTATAACGGCCCAGTCCGGCAGCTTCGGATTTTGCAGCGAGTTCGTTTTGTCATGCGCCTCGCGGAAGGTCAGGCCGGAATTCAGGATGACCGTCCCGCGCGGATCCAAGGGATTCGGTCGCACCATCACTGGCACATGCGTCGCTCCATCCACTTGGACATCCCCGAGTTTCAGAGCCTTCTCATTCCAAGTCAGCGGCAGCTTCGTCAGGCTTCCCGCCGCCAGCACCTTGGCCACCAGCGGATTCGATTTCGCATCGCCCCACAGCACCAGCGTGTGCTTCACCATGTCTTCAGACGTCACCGCCGCCGCCTTCTTCACCCGCACATCGCCGCGCATCAGCCCGCGCCAGCGCTTCAAAAAATGCGCCGACTCCGTGTTCACCCAGGCGGTGACCGCAGGTGACGCTGAATCCCCCTCCGGCAGCACCACCAAAAACGACCGCTTCAACGGCTCCTCGATCGGCCCGCTCTGCCCTACA
>JBIIUD010000137.1:0-6760 GCA_044340175.1 Verrucomicrobiaceae bacterium | reverse complement strand
GAAAGCAATGGGAAGGGGCCGCTAGGATGGCGGAACGGCTAGCCCAGGCGGGGGGAGAGCGGGCCACGGAAGCTCAGGACATAGCGACGAAAATCCGGCTTCAGCGTTTTCTCTGGGACGAGAAAAAGTAAGGGCCGCCAAGCCGTTTTGGCGAAACCTTGAAGAAACGTTTCGATTTCCGAAAAAACCTTTGACATTGGGGCAGGGAAATCTAGCTTCGCGCTCACTTTTTCTCGAAAGGCAGGGGTGTTTTGTCTTCAGATTAGTTTCGAAAAGACGTGCATTTCGGTCCGCAAGAAAAAGGAGGAAGCCTGGCTGTCCTGGCTCCCGCCCATAGAATTTGCTGATGTAGCTCAGTGGTAGAGCACGTCCTTGGTAAGGACGAGGTCGAGGGTTCAACCCCCTTCATCAGCTCCATGGGGGGAATTAGGACGGGAAGGTTTTCCGCATTAGACGAACCGAATTCATCAAAGACAAGCGCACAACCTTCCCTTATGGCTAAAGAATCCTTCCAACGAAACAAGCCGCACGTCAACATTGGCACCATCGGCCACGTTGACCACGGCAAAACCACCCTCACTGCCGCGATCACGACCACCCTTGCAACCAAGGGCTTTGCTCAAGCGCGCAAGTATGACGACATCGACGCCGCTCCAGAAGAGAAGGCTCGCGGGATCACGATCAACACCGCACACGTCGAATACGAAACCGACAACCGCCACTACGCTCACGTTGACTGCCCTGGGCACGCCGACTATGTGAAAAACATGATCACGGGTGCTGCTCAAATGGACGGCGCCATCTTGGTTTGCTCCGCTGCGGACGGCCCGATGCCCCAAACCCGTGAACACATCCTTTTGGCTCGCCAAGTCGGTGTTCCTGCACTGGTGGTTTTCCTCAACAAGGTGGACATGGTGGACGACGAAGAGTTGTTGGAACTCGTTGAGATGGAGGTCCGCGACCTGCTGTCGAAATACGAATATCCTGGCGACGACATTCCTATCGTCAAGGGTTCCGCCCTCAAGGCTCTTGAAGGTGACGAAGTCCATCGCGCTAATATCTTTAAGTTGATGGATGCTGTTGACGCTTACATCCCGCTTCCTGAGCGCCCGATCGACCAAGACTTCCTGATGCCAATCGAAGACGTGTTCGCGATTGAAGGTCGTGGCACTGTCTGCACCGGCCGTGTCGAACGTGGCATCGTCAAGAAAATGTCCGAAGTCGAAGTCGTCGGTATCCGCGACACGATCAAGACCACGGTGACCGACATCGAAATGTTCCGCAAACTGCTCGACGAAGGTCGTGCGGGTGACAACGTGGGTCTGCTGCTGCGTGGTGTCAAAAAAACCGACGTTGAGCGTGGCCAAGTCATCGCCAAGGTTGGTTCCGTTAAGCCACACAAAAAGTTCAAGGCTGAGATCTATGTTCTCTCCAAGGACGAAGGTGGCCGCCACACCCCATTCTTCAACAACTACCGCCCTCAGTTCTACTTCCGCACCACGGACGTGACGGGTAGCGTGACCCTTCCTGAAGGCGTCGAAATGGTGATGCCTGGTGACAACGTTTCGATCACGGTCGAACTGATCACCCCAATCGCTATGGAAAGAACTATCCGTTTCGCTATCCGTGAAGGTGGCAAGACGGTGGGTGCCGGTCGTGTGGCCGACATTCTCGACTAGTTTAGTGCCACGGTTTGCTTGTCTTGAGCGCCGCGGGATCTTTCTGGGTCCCGCGGTGTTCGTCTCTCAAACCCAGTGTTGCATTTCAATTAATCGAGATCAAAAGTAGAAAATCGTTAAGTGGTGCCAAAAGGTCAGTAGCTCAGTTGGTAGAGCGGCGGTCTCCAAAACCGCGTGTCGGGGGTTCGAGTCCCTCCTGGCCTGCCACCCCTCCATTCTTTTCTTAATTAGGCAGTCTTTTCAAATCAAGTCATGAACCGTATCCGCAAATACTGGGGCGAAGTCGTTCTGGAACTCAGAAAAGCCACTTGGCCTTGGGATCCCAAAGAAAAGGGATTTGCCAAGTATAAAGAACTCAATGATTCCACCATCGTCGTCTTCGTTGCCATGCTATTGCTTGGTGCGTTCGTGTCTTTCTTTGACTTTGCTCTGCGCAAGTCCTTCGAATTTTTCGTCAACTAAGATTGAGGCACCTTCGCCTTGATCATCCACCCCTTTTTCCTGAGCTAAAATCATGGGAGCCATACCTGCCCCTCGCGACCAATGGTACGTCATTCACGTGCGTTCCGGCATGGAAGGCCGTGTGCGTGACAGCATGCTGCGACGTATCGAACAAGAGGAAATGGGAGATTACATCTACCAAGTCCTCGTGCCTGTGGAACGTGTGTCGGAGGTGAAGAAAGGGAAAAAGACTGAAAGCAACCGGAAGTTCTTCCCGGGATACGTCATCGCCAACCTTTACCTCCTTGATGAGCACAATCGTCTGGTGGACAAGAGTTGGTATTTCGTTCGGGAAACAGACGGTGTTTTGAATTTCGCCGGTGGTAAGGACCACCCCATCGCCATGCGTCCGCGTGAGGTGGAGGCCATCCTGGCCCAGGTGCGTGAGCGGGAAGACTCCGTCATTCCGAAAATCGCGTTCAATGTGGGCGACTCCGTGCGGGTCGCCGACGGACCCTTCGAAAGCCAAACCGGCATCGTTGAGGAAATCGACCCAACTCGCGGCGTGCTGCGGGTGGCGGTCAACATCTTCGGGCGTTCCACCCCCGTTGACTTGGAATACTGGCAGGTGGAAAAAGCCTAACAACAACATGCCGGAGCGGGTGTGGTCTGGTGATCACGCCTTCAAAAGCAGCCCAATCAGTACCAGAACAAAGGGACATCATCCATGGCCAAAGAAATCGTTAAACTCATCAAGCTCCAGATCAAGGCCGGAGCCGCCAACCCTGCACCACCGATCGGTCCTGCCCTCGGTCAAGCTGGGGTGAACATCATGGCCTTCTGCAAGGAGTTCAATGCCGCGACCCAAAAAGTCGCCGGTGATATTCTTCCTACCGTCATCACGGTTTACAAGGACAAGAGCTTCACCTTCATCACCAAACAGCCGCCTGCATCGATTTTGCTCAAGAAGGCGGCCAACATCGCCTCCGGTTCAGGAGAGCCGAACAAAAAGAAGGTGGCCAAAATCACCCGTGCGCAACTCCTGGAGGCCACCAAGCTGAAGCTTGAAGACCTTAACACGCAGGATCTCCAACGCGCCTCACTCATCATGGCAGGTACCGCCCGCCAGATGGGAATCGACATCATTGACTAATTCCTTCCCATTAACCATTCACCGCAGGAGAGCTAGAACTCGCCAACACTGCACAAGCTATGCAAGCACGAAGCAAACGTTATAAAAAAGCCGCCGAGATGATTCCGGACGGCAAAGTATTCACCTTGGAAGAAGCCGCCGACTTGGTGCGCAAGCTGCCAGGGACAAAGTTCGACCAAACCGTCACCCTTTCTTTCAAGATGGGTGTCGATCCACGCAAAGGGGACCAAATGGTCCGGGGCACCTGCCCGCTGCCGCATGGAACGGGTAAATCCGTTCGCGTGGCCGTCTTTGCTCAGGGTGCGGCAGCTGAAGCGGCTAAGGCCGCTGGAGCTGAAGTCGTGGGCTACGAAGACCTCATCGCCAACATCAAAAACGGCGTGATGGACTTTGACGTGGCAATCGCGACCCCTGCCGCCATGAATGAAGTGCGGAAACTGGGTAAACAACTCGGGCCTCGCGGTCTGATGCCAAACCCACGTACCGGAACGGTGACCGAAGATCCGGCTGCGGCCGTTTTGGCGGTGAAAGCTGGACGGGCGGATTTCAAACTCGACAAGAACGGCAACATTGCTGCCTCGATTGGCAAGGCTTCGTTTGCAGTTGAAGCGCTTTCAGAGAACGGCACTGCTTTGATTGATGCCATCGTCCGGGCCAAACCTGCCACCGCGCGCGGCAAGTATGTCCACTCCATTACCCTCGCGGCCACGATGTCTCCGGCCATCCGTATTGATACGGGCCGTTACATCAAAAACTAACTCTGGAGAACTGTTTGACTGATGAAAGCTGAAAAAACGCTAATGATTGAAGAAGTGCTCCGGAAGGTGAACGCATCGCCGTTCCTTTTCGTGGCTGACTATACGGGCTTGACTGTGGACAAGTTCGCGGAACTGCGCAAGCGCCTGCGGGCCTGCGACGCCGAGATCCACGTGTTCAAGAACAACTTGGTGAAAAAAGCGGCCGAACGTGCTGGTCTGCCCGATGGGTTGGGCGACGTTCTGGTCGGCCAGACGGCGGTCGTTACGGGTGCACAAGATGTGTGCGCGGCGGCCAAGGTCATGAAGAACTTCTCTGACGAGTTCAAGAAGCCTGAAATCAAAGGTGGTGTCCTCGATGGCGCTCTTTTGGATCCTGCAGGCATCAAGGCTTTGGCAGACTTGCCTTCCCGCGAAGTGCTTCTGGCCACCCTCCTGGGTGTTCTTCAAGCACCGGCTTCCAAGCTGGTCCGCACCCTCAACGAGCCCGCCGCCTCCCTGGCACGTGTTCTTCAAGCGAAGGCCGACCAAGGAGCCTAATTTTGGCTGGATGGGTCTACCCCATCCGGCTTCCTTTTTGATTCGTAATTGTTTCTTAACACTTTGATTAGATGACGGATTATCCCGTCTGAACCCAACACCCAATGGTTCCTCGCCGGAACGCAGGCTTGCATTCTGAAATCATCCGGAGCTCCGGAAAACGGCGATACCGATTATAATAACATGGCTGATATTGCAAAACTCGTTGAAGACCTGAGCGGCTTGACCGTTCTCGAAGTCGCTGAACTCGTCAAAACCCTCGAAGACAAGTGGGGCGTGAGCGCCGCTGCTCCTGTGGCCGTCGCCGCCGCTGGCCCAGCTGCCGGTCCTGCCGCTGTTGTCGAAGAGAAAACTGAATTTGACGTCATCCTCACTGATGCCGGTGGCAACAAAATTGCCGTCATTAAAGAAGTGCGTGGCGTGGTGCCCGGCCTGGGCTTGGCGGAAGCCAAGAAGCTCGTTGAGAGCGCTCCCCAGCCCCTCAAAGAAGGTGCCAAGAAAGAAGAAGCTGAAGAGATCAAGAAGAAGCTCGAAGCTGCTGGTGCCAAAGTCGAAATCAAATAACTTCACCTCTCCCCACAGGTCGCCTTTTGGCGACCTGTGGCGGAGACCTTTTCTTTTCCATACACACCTGATCCTCATCGCCTGACTCCCGCGAATTTGCCTTCTCTTTTTGTTCTTGGCAGTCAGTCCTTTCGGTTCTTTCGTTTCCATTTCCCGCCTTTGTCAAACACCCCTTTAACGCTGCCCATATTCAACTGCCCATACGGCCACATGTTTACCTCCGCCCAGACCGCCCATGCAGGTTCGGCTCCTCAGGTTATACATGCGGCTCTTTGGCGTTGCCGAGACGCGGCCGTTTCCCTGGGTTGCTTCCTATCGAAACACCTCTCCAATTTTTTCTCAGTTGTATCAGTGACCATCGAACCCCCACTTGATTTGTCCCCGACACAATTGTGAAACCATGGTAGCCCTGGCCGGGCTCCAACTCACCCCCCAAGCACGTTGCCAACCCCCTCCTGATCCCACTTATGTCCCAGCGCACCAACTTTGGCAAAATCCACGAAGTCGCGGAAGCTCCGAACCTGATCGAAATCCAACTCCACTCATACGAGGAGTTTCTTCAGAGGAACATCCTACCCTCCAAACGCAGAGAGATCGGTCTCCAGGCCGTTTTCAAGGAAGTGTTTCCGATCGAGAGTTACGATGGAAAGATGACGTTGGATTTCGTCCTCTATGAGATTGGGGAACCGAAGTTGTCCGCACTTGAGGCGATCCGTGAGGCCGAGACCTACAGTGCGCCTCTCTACGTGACCTTTGAACTGCGGGATGAAGCCGGTGCTAAGCAAGAGCGCGTCTATTTGGGTGAACTGCCTCTCATGACTGCCCGGGGCACGTTTGTCATCAACGGTGCTGAGCGTGTGGTGGTGAGCCAGTTGCACCGTTCGCCGGGGATCAACTTCGAAACCTCCATGCACCTCAACGGCCGCTGGCTGTATGGGTTCCGCATCATTCCTGACCGCGGCACATGGCTGGAAGTTCAATTCGACACCAACGATCTGCTTTACGTCTATCTGGATCGCCGCCGCCGTCGTCGTAAGTTCTTGGCGACAACTCTTCTGCGTGTCATCGGCTACCCGACCGACGAGGACATCCTCAAATTGTTCTACAACATTGAAGATCTGAAGCTGAAGGAAGGCCTCGCCGACGAAGAATTGGCTGAGAAACTGCTCTACAAGGACATCTTGGATGGTGAACTGATCGTCGCTCGTGCCTACGAGCCGCTCACGAACAGTGTGGTGCGCCAGTTGATTCAACTGGGCCATAAAAATGCTAAGGTCATCACGGCCTCGCCTGATGACTTGATCATCACTTCTTTGCGCAAGGATACTGCTCCTGACGAAGATGAGGCGTTGAAGGAAATCTACCGCCGCATTCGTCCCGGTGATCCTCCGACCGTCCCGAACGCACGTGCTCTGGTGAAGCGCTTGTTCTTCGATCCTAAGCGCTACGATTTGACGCGCGTGGGTCGTTACAAGATCAATCAGAAACTGGGTCTGAAGATCGACACTGAAATGCGGATCATGACGAAGGAGGACGTGGTTGCTTCTTTGCGTTATCTCTTTGGTCTGCGTGAAGGTGAAGGTCTGCTGGACGACATCGACCACTTGGGTAGCCGCCGGGTGCGGGCA